>JAFAMS010000379.1 GCA_019233165.1 Vulcanimicrobiota bacterium
GCGAGCAGTCCGGTCTTCGAATAAATGAGCCCCACGTTGATCGGCGCTTTGGATTGCGCCGTAGCGGGCGGCACCGTGGTCCCGCTCCAGAGCAGGAGGGCGGCAAGTATCCCCGCCGGCACGGACGGGCGGCTCTTGAAGCGAGCAATTGGGGACAAATCTAAATCCTCCCGAGCATTTTAATATCTGGGGACTGTCGTTCTCGGGCTATTCTCAGACTCCGCCATTTAAGATGGAAAGAATGCGCCGAATCGCCGCCGCCGCTATGGCTCTCTTGTTCGCGCTCGCACCGCTCGCCGCTCGGGCTCAAAGCAGCACCGGTGCGATCACGATAAACGTCGTAGACACGACCACGGGGACGCCGCTTGCGGACGTGCGCATCTTCTTGACAGGAGCGGTGATCGCGAGCGCGCTCACGACGAAAAGCGGGATCGTCAAGTACACCGACGTTCCGGTCGGCATCTATCGCGTTCGCGTGGCGAGACGCGGTTACGAAGCCGCGCGCAGCAGCGAATTCGAGGTCCTCGACGGCAAGGACGTGACCGTCCGCTTCGCGCTCAACGAGGCGACCACGGCGCAAGGCGGTCCGAACGAGAACCTCAGGGTGATCGGTTCGGTCACCGTGCGGGCGAACGTGCAGATCAGCACCAACGATCTTTCCGACGAAAGCCCGGTTCGGCGGCTCTCGGACTCGATGATGGACGCGCTCGACAAGCTCGCCGGCGTTTCGGTGACGCAGGATTCGAACGATCCGAACTCGGCGGTCACGATCTCTCTCAACGGTCACGACGAATCGCAAACCGCGATCTCGCTCGACGGGATACCGCTTTCAGCTCCGGGGGTCGCCTCGAACTTGCGCAACGCCGGAACCGACCTCTTTCGCGGCGCCAGCACGAGCTTCGGACCCACAGCGGCCGGACTCGGCGGAAGCGTAAACTTCCGCACGCTCGAGCCGACGCAAAGCTGGAACGAGCGGCTCTCGTCGACGTACGGCACGTACGACCGCTGGAACTATCAGATTGCGGCGACGGGAAGCGTCGGCAAGCTCGGCCTGGCCGTCATGCACTCGTCGCGCGGCGGGAACAATCCGCTGACGTTCCAGGATTACCTCGACACGAGCGGCCTGGCATACCCGCACGAGGGCTGGTCGTCCAATCTCGGCGATTTCTTGAAACTTCGCTACCGGCTCACCGATACGATGACGCTCACGGGCTCGTATTTGGTCGCGAACAACTCGTACGGCGTCCTGTGCACGCAGTTCGTGACCAACTATCCCTGCGGCATCGGGCCGGGCAACACGAACACCGCGCGCTTCTCGTTCGGGTACGGGACGCTGAGCTCGCTGATCGGAAACGTCGCGCTCACCCTAACCGCGTTTGCGACGGGCGGGACCAACGTCAGCGACGAGCTCGACCGCTACGTCAGCGGCGTCAACCTCCCATACTACGCAAATACGCAGAGCCACACGAACGGCTACGCGTTCACGGCGTCGGTCGGGCACAACCGGCATACGTTCACGCTGCAAGGGAATACGTACGACTCGACGAGCGTCTTCGTTCCGACGGCGCTCTCGCAGTACGTCCTGCCGTCATCGACCTCGATCTACGCCCGGCAGCTTCAATTCTCCGACGCCATCAAGTCGAACGAGAAGCTGACGCTCAATTTGAACGGCTCCTATGCGAGCACGAGCGGGATCGGTGGATCCGTCCTCGGCGGCGCGGGCGCGACCTGGCGTCCGAGTGGAAACGACACCTGGCACGGCGCGGTTTCGCTCGGGAGCGCTCAGCCGGGGACGACGTTGCCGCGAACACTCAGCGATCCCGCTTCGGCACGGTTCAATTGCGGCGCCGGGACGACGATCGTGAGCGGGCCAGGCGACCTCCCGCAAAACCAATCTTCGGTCAGCTACAACCTCGACTGGACGCATCAGTGGCGAACCGGTCAGTTCACGCTCAACGCGTTCCGCCAATCGCAGATCGGTCAGACGATCAACGCGCTCGTGAACGGCCTCGGCGAGCCGTCAGGATATCTGCCGCCCGGCTACATCGGGCAGTTGGGGCTCGCGTGGAGCGCGCCGACCGTCTGCGGCGGGACGCCGTTCAATCCGAGCGGGATCTACGTGAACCAGCCGATCAGCGGGACGGCTCGCGTCTACTCGGGATTCGACGTGTCGGCGCGGATCGGGATCGGACGGAACGTCGTGCTTCTGCCGACGTACACGCTGAACTCGGCCGTGCTCGTCGCCGCCGACTCACGGCTGATGACGGCACAATCGACGACGATCGTCGGCGCGCAACTCCCCGGCCGTCCGCTGAACCGCGCCGGATTGACGATCGATGCCTTCTTGCCGCGCAGCAACTTCGAGCTGCTCGCCAACGCGCAGTACACCGGTTCGAATAACAACCGGTATCTCGTCCCCTTTACGACCGTCAACGCCGGAATCTCGCATCCGGTCGGCCAAGGCCGCGTCACGCTCTTCGTAAGCAATCTCTTCAACGCCGTCTCGGGCGACTTCTCGACACTGCAGTACGCCGAGCCGGTTCCCGTCAGCGGCGGCGGCGTTGTATTCTTTGCGGCGAATCCTCTCACGCCGCGCCAGATCAACGTGAACTACACGGTCACCGTCGGCAAAGGCGCGCAGCGCGTGCAATCGCCGCTCGCGCAGAACGCGCAATTCGCAGCGCGTCAGGCTTCCGGCGGCCCTGAAGGCGCCCGAGGACCGGGCGGGCCGGGTGGACCCGGCGGCGGCCCTGGCGGCTTCCTTGCGAACTTCAGGCCCAACGTGCTGCCGCCGGGAGGCGATCCGTTTGCGCTCGCGTTGAGCAATCCGCTCTGCAACGCCGAAGCGCAAGAGATCGCAAAGCCGATCTTGGAGCGCATGCGGGCGTACGTGACCGCGTTCGAAAAGAGCCCCAACGAGACGCCGGTGACCGCGGAAGGCTACGTCGTCACACCGCACCTCCTTCCGGCCGGGAGCAAGATCCCGTATTGGATCGAGTTCCGCCCCGAAAACGCCGGCCGCGGTCCCGGTCTCGGCGGGCCGCCCGGAAGCAGTCCCAACGTCAAGATCGAAGGCGCGCCGGTCTCGACGCCGGCGCCGCGACCGAGCGCGACGGCGCAGGCCGAACGCCAAGGCCAGAATCCAAACGCCGGCCGGTTCCGCGCAATCTTGGCGTGTCAGTACTTTACGCCGTTCACGCAAGAGGAAGCGAACGCTAAAGGTATCGTCACGAACGGCCGCGTTTTTCTGGGCTATGCGCCCGGCATCGGGATCTTCGGAGTGCAGCCCCGGCAGTTGCCGCAGGGCGGCGGGAGTCTGCGCGGCTCGTAGCTTT
>JAFAMS010000260.1 GCA_019233165.1 Vulcanimicrobiota bacterium
CTCGCAGATCCTGGTCACGTTCGGGATCGCTCTGGTGATCCAAGAGGGTTTGCGCCTGCTGTTCGGCGGAACGACGCAGACGCCGCTGACTCCGTCGGCGCTCATGCAGTCGGTCCCGCTCGGCTTCATCTCGTATCCGGCGATCCGCTTGTTCGTCGCCGGCGCGATCGTCGTACTCGTGCTTGTCGTCTGGTGGATTCTGGTCGGAACGAACTACGGGCTGATCGTGCGCGCCGGGATCCGCGACCGTACGATGGTCGCCCTCCTCGGCGGCAACGTCGCCGTCGCCTCGCGCGTCGTTCTCGTCGTCGGCTCGGGGATCGCCGGCCTCGTCGGCGCCCTCGCCAGCCCGATTTACGGCGTCGACCCGAACACCGGGTTCAACTTCCTCGTTCCATCATTCGTCGTCGTCGTGATCGGCGGGCTCGGCTCGTTCTGGGGCGCCGTGATAGCCGGGATCTTGGTCGGCATCTTGCAAGGCCTTACGACCCTCGTCGTTCCCTCGGCATCCGACGTCGTGATCTATCTCGCGATGGCGCTCATCTTGCTGGTGCGACCACAAGGGCTGATGGGCGAGAGCGAGCTGATCAAACAGTGACCACCGAAACGCACACGACGACGGCGGCGGCTCCTGCGCGCGCCGCCGCTCGCGGAATCAACTGGCAGGCGGAGCTGCGCTTCCTGGTCTTCACTGCGGTCGGCCTCGCGATCTTCCCGCTCTTCTTTCATTCGATCGGCGGCTACGCCGGGCTCGCAACGCAGATCCTGATGGTCGGAATCGCGGCGACCGGCTTCAACCTCTTGCTCGGCTACGCCGGCGTTCTTTCGTACGGCCACGCGATGTTCTACGGAGTCGGCGGCTACGCGGCCGCATTGCTGATCCTGAAGATTCTTCCCGGGTATCACAACCTCTGGTTGACGCTCGGATTCGCCGTCGCCGTCGTGTTCGTCCAGGCACTCTTGATCGGCGCGCTCGTTATTCGAACCTACGGGATCTACTTCGCACTGATCACCCTCGCGTTCGCCCAGATGTTCTTCTTCATCATCTTTCAGTGGCGCGACGTCACCAACGGCGACAACGGTCTCAATAACGTCGTCGCCCCGAATTTGGGGCCGCTCGATCTCACGACGAAGCTCCCGGAGCTCGCCCTAGGGCCGTTCGGCGATCTCTCGGACGTCCGTTACTGGTATCCGTTCACCGCGCTCGTGCTGATCCTGGTTCTGTGGTTCATGCGGCTGATGGTCGCCTCGCAGTTCGGCGAAGTTTTGGCGGCGATTCGCGAAAACGAGGAACGCAGCGAGTTCATCGGCTTCAGTCCCGCTCTCTACAAGCTTGCGGCGTTCGTGATCTCCGGCTCGCTCGCCGGCCTGGCCGGTGCGCTGCGGGCGCTCTACGACGGCTCGGTCGCGGTCGATACGCTCTCGATCGACACGAGCGGGAGCTTCGTCGTCTACACGATCATCGGCGGCGTGCAGACGCTCTTCGGTCCTTTGGTGGGGACCGCGCTCGTGATGTACCTCGCGAACGTGATCAGCGCCAAGACCGAGGCGTGGCGTCTGATCGAAGGTTTGATCTTCGTCGCCGTAATCGTCTTCTTGCCGGGGGGCGTCGTCGGCTCGTTTCAAAAGGGCGCGCGTTTCGATCTCACCCGCGTCCTGCGGTTCCGTTGACGATGCCGATCCTCCAAACGAAGGACCTCACCAAGCGCTTCGGCGCCTTCGAGGCGAACAAGGATATCGATTTCAGCGTCGAGCCTCTCGAGCTGCGCGCGGTCATCGGGCCGAACGGCGCCGGGAAGACGACGTTCTTCAACGTCATCGCAGGTACGATCTCCGCAAGCGGCGGCCGAATCGAGTTTGAGGGGCGCGACGTCACGCGAGTCCGCGGCTCCCGGCGCGTTCATCTCGGCCTCGCAAAAGCGTTCCAAACCGCAAATCTGTACGCAGAACAGACGGTCTTTCAAAATTGCCGGCTGGCCGCGCTGGCGGGGATTCAGGGCGAGTTTGCGCCCCAGTTGATTGCGCGCTCGACGCGCCTGGCGGAGGTCGACCGCGTCGCCGCAGACGCGCTGGAGCAGCTGGAGCTTGCGGGTGTCGCCGAGGTCCGCGCCGGCGATCTGTCGCACGGCGACAAGAAGCGGCTCGACATCGCGATCGCGCTGGCGACGCGACCGAAGATCTTACTCCTCGACGAGCCGGTTGCCGGGATGTCGATCGAAGAGAGCCGGAAGACAGACGTGCTCATTCGCCGTCTGGCGCAAAAAATCACCGTTTTGATCATCGAGCACGACATGGATCTCATCATGGGACTCTCCGATTCGATCACCGTCCTGCACCAAGGACGGATCCTGGCGCAAGGGACGCCGGCCGAAATCCGCGCAAACCAGCGCGTCCAGGAGGCCTATCTCGGCGGGCACGCCGAGACCGAGTCGCTCGGAGGCGGGCGGTGATGGCGGTGGCACCGGCGACGACCGCACTCGCACTCGAGGCGATCAACACCTATTACGGCGACAGTCATATCCTCAAGGACCTCTCGCTGCACGTCGACCGCGGCGAGACGGTCGCGCTCCTCGGTCGCAACGGCGTCGGAAAGACGACGACGCTCAAGAGCATCTGCGGCTGGGTCGCTCCGCGCAGCGGGATCGTGCTTTTCGAAGGAGCTCAGATCCAGGGAAAAGGGATGATGCAGGTCGCGCGGCTGGGGATCTCGCTCGTCCCCGAAGAGCGCCGGATCTTCACGAACTTGACCGTCGCCGAAAACCTGCGCTTGGCGCAAGTTACGGCGCAGCGCCCGGGATGGACGCTGGAGCGCGTCTACGAGAAATTTCCGCGGCTGCGCGAACGGCTGAAGAATCGGGGCGACGAGATCTCGGGCGGCGAGAAGCAGATGCTCGCGATCGCGCGCGCGCTCGTTCAGGACGCGAAGGTAATCCTTCTCGACGAGCCGACCGAAGGGCTCGCACCGCTCATCGTCCGTGAAGTCGAGAACATCGTGCGCGAGATCAAGGCTTCCGGCGTGACGGTCTTACTCGTCGAGCAGAATCTCTATTCGGCGCTCTCGCTGGCGGATCGCTGTTACATCATCGATCAGGGTCAGATCCGCTTCGAGGGTACGCCCGAGGAAGTCCGACAAAACGAGGACGTCCTCAAGCGCTACCTGCACGTTTGAGCTAGCGCAGCGCTCCGATCTCGCCGCAGGCGATCCGTCCGCCGCTTCCTCCCACCGGGGGCGTGTCGGTATAGTTGTCCGGATTCGCGTGGATCACGATCGAGCGCCCGACGATCGTGTCGCTCCCGCTGACTTGCAGGCTCGGCGCGTAATACGCCAGGCCGCCGTTCCCCGCTGAGTCGATCGTCAGATTCGGGAGATCTCCTGCGTGCCCGCCGCCGTTCGGCCCGAGATGGTGTCCCGTATGGGCCGGATCGAAGTGACCGCCCGCCGCGGCGAACGGCGTTGCGACGCCCTGCGTGTCGCGAATCGCGAGGCAGGAGCCGACCTCGTGGATGTGCATCCCATGCTGTCCGGGCGGTAGGCCGCTGACGTTGATGATGATCTGCGTTCCGCCTCCCGGCTGCCCGATGAAGCGCGCGTCGCCGATCTGCTTTCCGGCGACGTTGAAGATCGGCGCATCGAACGTCTGGGGCGCCGCGAAGGCGACCGCACTGGGCCCGGCGAGCGCGCAAGCGAGAATGGCGAGCAGACCGATCGTCTTACGAGAGTCGACCATGGCACCTCCGGAGGCTAGTTCACTCCTCTAGCGTCGTCACGTCCCCGATGGCAGCGCCGGTTTCCTGCGCCTTCAGCAGGCGACGCATGATTTTTCCGCTCCGCGTCTTGGGGAGCTTGGCGACGAATTCGAGCTCCGCCGGGGCACCGATCGGCCCGAGGTTGTATCGGACGTGTGCGACCAGCTCGTCGCGCAATGCGTCCGACGCTACGAAACCGGAGCGCAGGACCACGAACGCCTTGATCGCCTCGCCTTTGATCTCGTCCGGCTTTCCGATGACCCCGGCTTCGCCGCAGCTCGGATGAGAGACCAGCGCGCTTTCGACGTCCGCGGTCGCGATGCGGTGCCCGGCGACGTTCAAGACGTCGTCGGCCCGGCCCAGGACGCTGATGTATCCGTCGGCGTCGCAGGTCGCAACGTCGCCGGCGAGATACGCGCCCGGTATCTGCCGGAAATATTGCGCGTAGCGTTCGGGATCGTTCCACACGCCGGCAAACATCCCGGGCCACGGCTCCCGGATCACGAGCAGGCCGCCCGCGCCCGGCGGTACCGGGAGTCCGCTGGCGTCGACGATATCGAACGCGATCGGGCCGAACGCTTTTCCGCTGCGATCCGGCCGGATCGGCCCCGTCGCCAGATATCCGAGCATCATCGCACCCGTCTCCGTTTGCCACCACTGGTTGCAGACGGCGACCTTCTTTTTTCCGATCGCATCGAAGAGAAAATGCCAGGCCTCGGGATTGAGCGGTTCTCCCGCGCAGTAAATCGCTTGCAGGGAGCTCAGGTCGGATTTGGCGATCAGCTCGCCACCGAAACGCATTAGCATTCGTGCCAGCGTCGGCGCCGTGTACAACTTCGTGACCTTGTACGCGTCGACGATCTCGTAGGTGGAGGCCGGCGAGGGATGGTCGGGCGACCCTTCGCGGATCACCATGTGGTAGCGGTTGGCGAGCGCGCCGTAGACGATGAGCGAGTGTCCCACGATCCAGCCGATGTCGCTCGTGCACCAGTAGATATCGTCGGGCGTGATCCCGGTCGTCGAAGCGAGCATCGCCGTCGCGTACACGAGGTACCCGCCGTGCGTCATCACGACGCCCTTCGGCTTCCCGGTGGTCCCGCTCGTATAAAGAATGAAGAGCGGGTGCTCGCTACCCACGATCTCCGGCGCGCGCTCGGAGGCCGCTCCGGCAACGAAATCTTCCCAATCGCGCTCCAGCGCTCCGAGTCGCTGCCCCTTGGTTTCACGCCGCCAGACGATCACGCGGCGCACGAGCGGATTCTCGTGAACCGCGTCGTCGACGATGCGCTTGAGATCGATCGCTTTGCCTCTTCGGTACGTCACGTCGGCGACGATGAGCACCTGGGCTTGGGCGTCCGCGATGCGGTCGCGGAGAGCCGTCGCACCGAGACCCGCGTAGACCACCGAATGAATCGCGCCCAACCGAGCGCAAGCGAGCATCGCAACGATCCCTTCGATCGTCAGCGGCATGTAAATGCAGACCCGGTCGCCCTTCTTCACGCCGTCCGCGGCGAGCGCGTTCGCCATTCGATTCGTCTCGGCGAGGAGCTGACGGTAGGTGATGTCGCGCGCTTGTCCGGTCTCGCACAGATAGTGATACGCGATTTGGTCGGGATGGGTCGCGACGTGACGGTCGAGACACGAGACGGTTGCGTTCAGCGTCGCGTCGGGGAACCAGTGCGGATCCGCAAGCGCACCGCTAAAGACACGTTCGGGCGCGCGCTCCCATGCGATCGTCTCGGCGCAGGACCGCCAGAACGCCGCCGGTGCCCACGAACGAACCTGGGCGGGGGCCGGAATCTCTTCGCCGATTGCGAGGAGTCCCTCGATGTGGGTCGTTTCGCCGTCGATCATCGCGCCGTCGTACCTCCGACCGGGATGATTGCGTGGTCCGTGATGACCGTCCCGGTACTGTCGATCGTATAGGTCGCAAAGTATTGTCCGCGTGCGGTGTTCAGCTCGACCTGAACGCGCGTACCCCCGCTCGCGTTGCGCGTCCCCCCGATGCTGGTGACTCTCATCGTGGGATCGAGGAATTGCTGCTCGACGATCCGCCCGGAGCCGCCGAGCGCGCTGCGGGCCGTCGTGTCGTCGCCGTGGGCGACCGCTTCGAGGTAGCGGCGTACGAGGCTCTGCGCTATGCCGACTTGCGCGTCGGCCGGCGGCGTCGCTTGCACGACCGGCGCGACCGTCGCAGCGCGCGCCGTCTGCGGCTGCGGCGCGACCGTCACGGGAGCCGCCGGCCGCGCCGTGACCGCAGCGACGGTCCGAACGGGCGGAGGCGTCGGCGGTGCGCGTACGACTGCGGGCGGCGGGCTCGAAGGCCGGGGCGCCGGCGTCGTCGTCGGCTTCGGCGTGGGCTTTGCAGTAGGCGTTTCGGTCGGCTTTTTCGTCGGCTGCGGACTTGCAGTCGCCGGTGGCGCGGTCGACGCTTTCGGCGTCGGTCGCGGAGTCGGCGCCGCACTCGCACTCGGCGCGACCGCAACGGTGTGCCGAACGATCGGCGTCGGCGTGTGGGTCACGACGACCGGCGCGCTCGGCGGCGAACGGCGCGCGGCAAACGCAGAGAGCAACGCGCCGATCCCAAGACCGGCGACGATGACGCCGGCAAAGATCGGGACCATCGGCAGACCGCCGCCGCGTTCCTCCTCATCCGAACTCGTACGTCGCCGCCGGGGCGGCTGAGAACTCATTGCGGCAGCGTTCAACGCCCGGAAAGAGCGCCCTCGCATCGGAGCGAATCGCGTAGGAGATGATTCGGGTCCCCGTACCAATCGATCTCGGAACCGCCGTCACGGCCGACGCCAGCGCGTTCGCGCTCGCGACGCCGATTCGCGTGGTAACGCTTCTCGAGCTTGCGATCGCTCGCGTCCTCGGAGGGCGGGCGCCGCAAGACAAGCGCGAACGCGCACTGCGCACGACGGTCGCCGGATTACGCGCCGGATCGTTCGTCGTCGACGTCGACGGGCGCCGTATCGACGACCCGGATCGCATCGTCGTCTGCAGCGGCTCCGCGACGCTCCGATTCTTTGCGCTGCGCGGTGTGAAAAAAGTCTCACACTCATTCGAGTGACCGCCGACGAGCGCCGGCCCGAGCGCTTCGTCGCGCTCATCGATGCGGCGCTCGCAGCCTATGCGGCGCGCTGGCCTCTGTACATCGCCCTCGCGGCGGCGACGCTCGCTGCGGATTTGGCAATCGACGCCCTGGCGCGATTCGACGCCGTCGTCTTGTTGCTGACGCCGGCGTTCGTGGACGGCTTTACGTCGGCGCTCGTCAGCATCGACGTCGCCGGTCGCGTCCGTGAAGAGCCGCTCGCGACCGGCGAGCTCTTTCGAGCGGCGCTTCTACGGTGGCCCGTCGTCGCCGTCGTCCTCGTCATCGTCTCGCTGATCGAAGAGCCGCTCCAGCTCGCCGTCTTCGGAAACCTCGACGAGACGGGTTACGGACTGCTGATCCTGCCCGGACTCGCCGTCCTAGGAGTCTTGGGATTACCCTCCGTGATCGCGAGCCTTGACGAGGGCGTCCCTCCGCTCGCTCGTCCCGGGAATGCCGTTCTGCGCAGTCTCTTCATCGCGGCGACGTGGCCGAATCTTGGCCGGCTCACCCTCGCCGGCGCGATGCTGGCCGTCGTCTTCATGGTGCAGGAGCTCGCGATGCGCTGGCTCGGCGCGCACGGGATGGCGACCGCGCAGGCCTGGTTTTGGGGGAACATGCCGGCCGACGCACTTTTCCTCGCGCCGTTCCAGGCGTTCTTTACGCTCCTCTACCTCGACTTCGTCGTCCGAGAGAAGCGGCGCTAAGGCTTTTCCGACTCCGCCGCGACGCGCCGCTGCTGCACCAGCTCGGCGTAGAGCGCGTTCGGCCACGCAAAGTCGGCGCGCGTATATGCCTCGGGCCAATCCGCGTTGAACGACTCGTGTAAGCGGTGATCGCCGATATCCGAGGCGGCGATATAATGCAAGACGCGAGCGACCTCGTCCCCATCCGTGCTGGTGAGCGCCTGCATCACCAGCGCCATCGGCCAAATGTAATTGTGCGGCGTGTGGGGACTCCCGATTCCCTCGGCATACTTGCCGACGTAATAATACGGGTTGCGCGGCGAGAGGATGAAGCCGCGGGTGCGCTGGTAGGTCGAATCGGAGACCGGCAGATACCCGAAGTACGGGATCGAGAGCAGCGAGGGGATGTTTGCGTCGTCCATGACGTTGGCGTGGCCGCGACCGTCGACTTCGTAGGCGTAGATCTTTCCGACGCCTTTGAGGTCGACGTACCCGTACTGCTCGACGCCGCGCTCGATGTCGACACCCAGCCCCCACGCGTTCCGGGCCGACGCCTGATCGTGAAACACGTCCCGTTCGAGGTCGCCGAGCATCCGCATGACGACGACGGCAAACATGTTGACCGGGACGTTGTAATGGTACCGAACCGGATCGTCGGAGGGCCGGAATGCCGTCCAGACCATCCCCGTGTAGCGGACCGCCGAGCCGTTCCCACCGTTCGCCAGCTGGGGATTGCGGTAGTGCGAGCGCATTGCGTGGTGTTGCTCGTTCCGGAGGGTCGCAAGGATGAGGCGGTACGCTTTGGCGACGCTCGGCGTGAACACGGAACGGTCGCCGGTCTTTCGATAGTACTGCGCCGCGAACCAAACCGGGTAGAGCAGCGAATCGACCTCGAACTTTCGTTCGACCACCCGGTAATCGACGGAGAAAGCGTTCGCGTAGGGGTCGCGGAGGATGCACTTCGCCTGCCGGGCGACCAGCCCCCGAAGCATCTTCGCGATCTCCGGATCGGTCGTCGAGAGCGCGATGTAAGGAAGCACGACCGCAGCCGAGTCACGCAGCCACATCGCTTCGATGTCGCCGGTCGAGATGTACGTCGTTCCGTCCGACTCCAGGCGCGCGTGCCGGCTGATCGCTTCGTCGAACGCCGTCAAGTACAGCGGATCGAGCGTCGAAGCCGCTCGAGCCGAGGGTGCGCGCAGCGACAGCGAACCAACGGCGAGCGAGATCGCGAGGACGAATGCAACGACGAACCGGGGGAGGGTCAAAAGAGCTTCCTCCATCAACCGGAGCAAACTTTCGGTACGAACGGGTGCTATATCCTTATTTTCGGTGTAAGATTGACGCAGAACACTCCCCGTCGCAATCGTAACGCCGAAAGCTTAACGTAACCCGTGCCCGCTAGGACCAACACTCGGTGTCTCACGTCGGTGCTCTTCTTGCTCGCGCCGATCTGGCTCGCCACCCCCGTGTTTGCGGAAGAACAAGTCTACCACGTCAGCGGGAAGGACAGCTTTCAAATCGGTTCGCGCGATCTTCGGAGCGACGTCGTCTACGACGGCGATCAAACGCTGACGATCGCTCACAAAGGTAAGACGACCCGCTACTCGGCGAAGGTTTCGTACACGCGCGTCGACCAGGGCGCGACCGAGAAGATGCTCGGCTCGTTCGTTTCGGTCGTTGCGCCCGACGGCGCGGAGCGGGACGAGGCGAACGGCGATCCCGATTTCTTGACGATCCTCAACCAACCGTTCGCCGTCCAGCTCGACGGCCAAACGCTGCACGACGTCACGCGCCTTCAGCAGCCGGCGCCCTTCTCGTTCTCGTCGCCGATGACGCGAGGGCAGCTGCATGGGACCCTGCGGCACCTTGCCGAGGGCCTGATTATCGCCGGCGAGCGCGTCGTCGGAATCGGCTTCGAGGCGCACGGTCCGATCAAGGGGAGCGTCCCCTCTCACCCGGAGATCGCGCTGATCGGGACGATCCGCATGTCGGGGATCGCCTATTACACGGAACGATCGGCGCTCTTGCAGGGGCTCGATGCGACGCTGACGATCTCGGGCAACTTGGCGGATCGAACGGCCAGCGATCCGGTCACGATCGTCTATAAGCGAAGCATCCGCGCTCAGGAGCCGGCCGCGGCTCCAGCCGGCGCCGCTAAGTCGACGCGAGCTCCGAAGAAAGCTCGACCTCCAGAGGTCGCGTCAGAACGCGATCGCCGAGCTCGATGAAGTTGCTGAACGAGAGATGCTCTTGATGGCAGTCGATGAGCATCTGTATGCCGCGTTTGACGCTTCCCGTCTTCTCTACGTATTTTGAGACCTTGCGCTTGAAGTACCCGTGCGGGTTGCGCAAGACCTCGGCGTAGTACGGATCGTCGGTCAATCCCGCCGGATCGACGCCGGCCTTCGGGACCAACCATACGAACGACGGATCGCATCCGTCGTTATATCCGATGATCACCAGGGGGATCGCATGCGCCGTGCGCGACGTTCCGTCCGGCAACCGGGGAACGAAACTGCACAGCGTATAGGCATCGAAGGCAAGCTCCTTGGGTTCGATCGGAACGGACATTCGTGAGCCTCCGAGCGAAATCGGGCGCAAAAAAACCTCGCGCGGCGACTGCCGGCGAGGCTGGGTTGGCGCTAGGCGAACCATAGGCCGGGGTTCGCGTAGGCGCTGAAGGAGCACCTTCCGCGTTGCCCAAACGCGAAACCCTCACAGTACTATAGGCGGTCTGGGGGCGCGTATGGCAGCGCTCGCACCGCTCGACCGGGAGTCACGCTTGGCCCAGCCCGCAGCGGCTACGGCACCCTCTCGTTCCGAAGCAGGTACGCCGGGGCCGGAGAACTTCGAACGGATCGTCGACGAGTATCAACGACGACTCTACGGTTTCGCGCTGCGCATGACGGGCAACCGAGAGGATGCCGAGGAGATCGTTCAGGACGCGTTCGTACGCGCGTACCGGGCGCTCGCGAAGATGGACCCCAAGCAGCGCGCCGAGCTGCGCTTGCAGCCGTGGCTGTACACGATCACGCTGAACGTCACGCGCAACCGGTTGCGCAGCAAGCGCCCGTCCAACGTTGCCTTGGACGCGCTCGCCGATCCGGACGCTCTCCTCAACGAAACGCAGGAAGGTCCGGATCAACCGGAGGCGATCATCGAGCGGGGGGCCGACATGGTCCTCGTCGAGCAGGCGCTGCTGCAGCTTCCGATGCATCTGCGCGCCGCCGCGACCCTGCGGTTCATCGAGGGGCGCAGCCACCCGGAGATCGCCGAGATCCTCAACCAACCGATCGGAACGGTGAAGTCACACGTGCATCGAGCGGTGCGCATTTTGCGGCGGATCCTAGGCCCGCAAGTCGGCCGGATCGCCCCGCAGGAAGGAGACGCTGCCCATGCGGTGCTCTGATCTCGTACGTTTGTGGGACGATCTGCGCGAGGCCGGCGCGGCCCCGTCGCGCGAGGCGGTTCTCGCCCACCTTCGTCTTTGCTCGGATTGCCAAGATGCATACCGCGAATACGAAGGGATTGCGTACTGTCTGACGTGTCTCCCCGTCGTCGAGCCGCCCACGGGTCTGGTTCCCAAGATCCTCGAGCACATCAACTCCCTGCGGCCGGCGTCGCCGGATATGTTCTCGCACGTACGCAGCCCGCTCGGCGACTTGATCGTCGCTTTCCGTGAGACCGGGATCACGGCGATCGCGATCTGCAGCGAAGACTCCGATTCCTCGTTGTGCGAATCGATCGCCAAGAGGCTGCGCCGCGGCCTCGTCCCCGCAAAGGCGCCGCAATGGGTGATCGACGTGGTCGAGAGCTACTTTCGCACCTTCGACGCCGATCGCTCGAAGGTCGATATCTCGGCGCTCACCGAGTTCGAGCGAGCCGCACTCCGCAAAGCCGCCGAAATTCCCTGCGGTGAAGTTCGCTCGTACGGATGGATCGCCCGGGAGATCGGCCAGCCGGCCGCCGCGCGTGCCGTCGGCCAGGCAATGGCGCGCAATCCCGTCCCCCTTTTGTATCCATGCCACCGCGTCGTCGACTCGACCGGGGCGCTGCACAACTACGCGTACGGGCTCGAGCTCAAAGCGCGGATCCTCGAGATGGAAGGCTACGTTCCGCCGGCACGCGCGGTGAATGCGGGCGCAGGTGCGAGCAGGGCGTAAACGAACCGGCGCGAAGCCTCTGCGTGCAACACGTCCGCAAGTCCCTTCAGACAGAGAGTAATGAAGGCCAACAGTCGGACAGAGGAGGTGATCATCGTTACAAGCGACAGTAGCAAACGATTCGATACGATGATTGGAGGTGCTGCGGCGTAACGGTCGCAGCGACATTCTGTGTTCGACTCAGAGCCGGCGGACGTCGGCTCTTTTTTTGCCCTGTCGAATCGCGGAAAAAGGCTCCGACCCCAGCGCGGCAAACGAAGGGACGCAGTGTCTAAGCACGTTCTGGTGACCGGTTTCCAGCCGTTTGACGACTTCAAGGTCAACCCCAGCGAGATGCTGGTCCGGGGCTTGGAGGGCCGGCTCATCTCGGGGCGTCTCGTCGTAGGCCGAGTCCTCCCCGCCGAGAGCCGGACGCTGGAACAGCGGCTCCGCGAGATCCTCGCCGAGGAGAAGCCCGAGGTCATCATCGGAACGGGACTCGCAGCCGGGCGCCCCGCGCTCGCGCTCGAGCGCATCGCGATCAACCTCGTCGATCACGACCGGCCGGACGCCGTAGGGACGGTCCGCCGAGGAGACCCGATCCATCGCGGCGGACCCGAGGCGCGCCTCGCGACGCTCCCGCTCGATGCGATCAAAGCCGCCTGGGACGCGCAAGCCGTCCCCGGATACGTCTCCAACACCGCCGGGACGTACCTGTGCAATCAAATGCTGTACACGGCGCTGGGTCTCGTCAACGAGCTCACGCCGCCCCCCGTCTGCGGCTTCATCCACCTCCCGGCGCTCCCGTCCCAGGCGGTCGAGCTCGGCCCGGAGCGCACGCCGTCGATGACGGTCGAGACGATGAAGAAAGGGCTCGAGGTCGCGATCGACGTGATCGTGCCGTGGCTCGAACAAAAGCCCGCCGAGCGGCTGGGCGCGCGCCGGCAGACGGCCGCGAACAGCATGTGGATTCCGCGCGGCTTGAAAGAAGTCGAGCGATAGCCTGGCTTTGAGCGACAATCACCACCGTCGGGACGCGCGTATCGCTGCGATCCCCGACACGCATGGGCACGCCAAGGGCGAGCACAAGGCCTTCGCAGAGGAACGGCCGATTCCGTATTCCGCTCGGATGCTCTTCTTGTGGTTCTACCACGCCTGCCGCCGCGGTTTTCCACGCTTCATGATGGTCGCCGACCACATGAACTATCTCACCTTCGAGGACCCTGCCGCCGTCAATCTCGTCAGGCGCGCGTTGAAACTTGCGCAAGCCGGAGACTTGTACGGCGCCGCCGAGACGGCGAGCGTCGAGGTCGCACACGCCGCGACCGTATCGGAAGGTTTGCGCAGAGGGATGCGGTTCTCGATCGGTGCCGAGATCGACAACGATCCTCGCAGTCGCCCCGACGCGCAAAACATCGTGGACGCCATGCGTCCCGACGCGATGATCCGTTCCGTTCATTTCCTGACGATCGAGCACCCGACGGCCGGCCCGAATTACAATTGGGCGTTCGACAACGATGAGTTCGTCGCACTCTACGATCACGTCGGAACCGAGAGGACGTGGCAGCTCTACATGGAGACGCTGCTCAAGGCAATCGAAGAGCTTCCGGGTCAAATCGTGGGTCACTTTTTCGTCCCGGCGCTGTTCGGGCACTGGCCCGACAATGAGACGCTCGAAAAGTACGAAGATCAAGTCGTCGCCGCCGCCAAGGCGAAGGGCATGGCGATCGAGTTCAACACGCGTTTCCTGTACCGCGATTCTCCGCCCGAGGCAAAACAGAAATACCTCGACGCGAACCGGCGGCTGCTGCGAAAATGTCGCGACGCCGGCGTCACGATCTCGGTCGGATCCGACGCGCACAGCCCCAAAGATCAGGGCGGCGCGTTCGACACCGTCCTTCAGGTTCTCGACGAGCTCGGGATCAACGAGATCGCGTTCCCGATCGGCGGCCGTTTGGCGCGGGTCGCGCTTCGCGTCGTCCAGGTGGCGCCGCCGAAGCCGAAGCCGGAACCGGAGCGCCGCGTCCCGGCGCGCGCCGGCGCAGCCCGCAAGACGCCGTCGCCGGCGCGACCCATCGGCCGCCAGCCGCCGCCGCGCAAGCCCGTAGCAGCGAGCGCGAAGCCGCAGGCTCCGGCGAAAAAAGAGAAACCCGCGGTCAAAAAGACGGCGCGCCCGCCGGCGAAGAAAACCGCGCCGATAAAAAAGGCGGTCCCCGCAAAGAAGCCGGTGGCGAAGAAAGCCGTCGCCAAAAAAGCAGTCCCGGCAAAGAAGGCACCCGCAAAGAAGGCGGCTGCAAAGAAAGCGCCGCCGGCAAAACGGCTCGCACCCAAGCGCCTTGCGGCTAAGAAGCCCGCGTCGAAGAAAGCCGGGAAGCGCCGTTAGGCGCGCCGCCGTGGCACGCGCGTGGGCGTTTTTCGGCGCGATCCTCCTCGTTTGCGCCTGCACGCGCGTCTCGCAGCAAGCCGGGACCGTCGGCGGCGAGACGCAGCCCCGTCATTCGTGGTCGATTCCCGGCACGCTGCGGATCGCGATTCAATCGCCGCCGAACAATCTGCAAGGGATCTTCACCAGGAA
>JAFAMS010000471.1 GCA_019233165.1 Vulcanimicrobiota bacterium
TGCGGGCGCGGTCACCGCAATGCCGTTCCTGGCCGAGCGGCGACTCGTCGTCGTGCGCGGATGCGGTACGCTTCGCGCGCAGCAGCGGCGGGAGCTTTGGACGATCGCAGAGAGCGTCCCTGAAGGGAACACGCTCGTTCTGGAAGATTTGGCGGCGGTTCGCCGCGGCGCTAAGCCGGATTCGTTCGCCTCGCTCGCGGGACGCTCGGCACTGCGAATCGACACGACGCCGAACGCCGACGCGCGACATCGCTTCGTCCAGGAGACGCTGAACGCGCTCGGCGCGACCGCCGAACCGCGCGTGATCGCCACCCTCGCTTCGAGCGAAGCCGATTTGGCGGCGGTTCGAACTGACCTCGAGAAGCTCGCGCTCTCAGGCGGAAAGATCGCGTTCGCGCAGCTCGAGGCCGAGACGCTTGCGACCGTCGATCCCAAGGCCTGGCAGTACGCGGCCGCGCTCGTCGAAGGCCGCGCGGCAGAAGCGCTTGCAGTAGCGGCGGAGATGTTCGAGCGCGACGCTCGCAGCGCGGCCGTCCCGCTCCTGGCCGCGCTCGCGGCGGAATACGATTTGATCTGGCAGATCCTGGAGGGGGCCGAGCTCGAGCCGCGGCTCCGGTGGCGGGCCGGGAAGCTCGGGCCGGTCGCGCGGCGGCTCGGCGAGCTGCGGGCGCGGCGCGGTTTCGACCTGGCCGTTCGGGGGTTCGAAGCGCTCGTCACCGGGCGTTCGGACGACCCTCGGGTCGTCGTCGAGATGGTCACGGCGGAGGCCGCCAGCCTCTAGCCGGACCGCGAATCGCAGGATTCCCTTGCTGCGGGGACCAAGCCTCGGGGCGAGTCGCGGGGTGACAATGACTCGGTCGTCCCCGCTCTTTGCTTGCCAATCGGCATTTGAGGAGTTCTTATCTGATGCGCACAGTCTTAGCTCGCCTGATTGCGCTGGGGGCGTTGAGTGTCGTGGTCGGCTGCGCCGGCAACAGCACGACCCCGCTCGCTGTTTCGGGCGGTCCTAACGGTACTGGCGGCGGCAACACTGGTCTGTCCACGGGGAGCACGACAGGAGGCACCGGGACATCGACAGCGGCAGTCGCTTGCGGACCCGTTAGCATCGCGACGGGCGGAAGTATTACTTGTCCGGCGGCGTTAGGGTACACCGTTAACTTCGCGTTCCCAAGCAACGTCGTTGTCCCGGCGGGTGCGACGTTCACATTGACGACGCAAATCACGCCGATCACGGGTGCTCCGGCGGTACCAGCGGGATCGTTCGCTCTGCAGTACGGCACGTTCACCATCTCGCCCGCGCCCACGGCCGGGACGCAGACGCCGAAGCTGCAGGTCGTCATCCCGACGAACTCGTTCCCGGGGCGCTCGACCGTCACTGCAGCGTTCGTCAACGCCGCCGGTGCGACGGTAACGAGCAGCGCGACGGTTCAGGGCGGCGTCGCGACGATTCCCTCGGTAGCGTTCACCTATCCGGCAAGCGGAACGGTCCTCTACACGATTTACATCACGTAGCATCGTTCGCGCAGCGCGAGAAGCCAACGAGCCGGGCATAGGCCCGGCTCGTTTCATTCACGAAGGCGGCGGCGGGCCCATGAACCACAGCACGTATACTTCGCCGTTCGCTTGGCGCTACGGGCGCGAGGAGCTTCGCAAGCTCTTTGCCGAGCGGGAGCGGCGCCGGCTCTGGCGCGCGGTGTGGGTTGCGCTCGCGGAGTCGCAGGCGCGCAGCGGCCTCGTCAACGAGGGCGAGCTGGGCGATTTGCGCGCGCACGCGGACGAGATCGACATCGACGGCGCGCTCGCGATCGAACGCGAGATCGGCCACGATCTCATGGCGGAGATCCGCGTTTTCGCATCGCAGGCGAAGGTCGGCGGGGGGAAGCTCCATCTCGGCGCGACCTCGATGGATATCGAGGACACCGTCGAGGTGTTCCGCCTGCGGCGCGGACTCGAGCTCATCGTCGACGCGCTCGATGCGCTGTTGCGCGCGTTCGCCGTTCAGATCGCGCGGTACGCCCGGACGGTGTGCATGGGATGGACGCATTTGCAGCCGGCCGAACCGACGACCGTCGGATACCGGCTCGGCCTGTACGCGCAAGACCTGCTCGTCGAT
>JAFAMS010000169.1 GCA_019233165.1 Vulcanimicrobiota bacterium
GTTCGAGAACGCAACGGAGGTCGTAACGTGATCGCGCGAGACGCCGCTCGTCCGCACGGTCGCGATGCGGCGGGGTGCCGATGCGGCGCGTTGCTCGCCCGTCTTGTACGCAATTTTCCACACGCCGAACTGCGTGCCGACGTAGAGCACGCCCGGTCCGAAGGCGACGCTATGCGCGGGGCGCTCCGGCATCGAGACGAAGACGTGCGCCTCCGCTGACTCCGACTCGGGATGCGGGATGACGTAGACGTCGTTGCCTAGCGTCCCAACGAAGAGGTCGCCGTTTGGAGCGACCGCCAGCTCCCGAGCCGCGGGAACTCGTGCGACCAGCGAGATCGAAAAGCCGGCCGGCACCGTCAGCGAAAGATGCGCGGGCTGCGCGCCTGCGAGCGCCGTCGCTATGAGGAAGGCTTTGAGCGCGTTCATGGTGTGAGAGTACCCCATGCTCGCGGTCGTCGACTACGGTGGCGGGAATCTCGGCTCGCTCGTCTCGGCCCTGAGCCGGCGCGGCGTCGCGCTCGACGTCACCGGCGACCCCGACCGCATCGCCGCCGCCGATGCGGCGGTCTTACCCGGCGACGGTGCCTTCGCCGCCACGATGAGCGCCCTGCGCGAACGCGAGCTCGACCGCGCGCTGCGCGCATTCGTCGAGAGCGGACGGCCGTTCTTCGGGATCTGCATCGGGATGCAAATCCTCTACGAGCGCAGTCTCGAGCACGGCGAGCATGAAGGTCTCGGTTTTTTCGCGGGAACGATCGCGAAGCTCGAACGCGCGCCGCGCGTCCCGCACATGGGGTGGAACCAGCTCGAGTTCGAGACGGCGCATCCGCTGCTGAACGGTCTGCGCGCTGGCGATTACGTGTACTTCCTGCATTCGTACCGCGCGCCCGTCGATGAATCGACGGTCGCCGCATGTACGTACGGCGAGCGTTTCGCGGCGATCGTCGCTCGCGAGAACGTCGTGGCGACGCAATTTCATCCCGAGAAAAGCCAGCTCGTCGGCGGGCGCATCCTGGAGAACTTCCTAGAGCGTCTCCCGTAAGAGGATCGTCAACGTTTGGTCGGTTCCGTCGCGTTCGACGGTGACGCGCATCGCCGAGCCGGGCGGCCCGTGAACGAGCTGCCAAAACGCGCTCGCGGGAACCGACGCGGCCGGGACCCCGCCGATCGCGACGATCCGGTCCCCGGCCCGAACGCCCGCCTCATAGGCGGGGCCGTTCTCGACGACGTCGACGACGTTATAGAAGCGGCGGTCGTCGTTCTGCGCGTACATCCCCGCCCGGTTCGGTGGAGCCGGCGTCCCGATCTCCGCATCGGGCTCCAAATAGAGGACGCGGCGGCGATAATCGAGCGTGAGCGTGAAGCGCGAGAGGACGTCGTTTCCGATGTTTCCCGCGATCGCGCTCGACGCGAAGACGCCGGCGCGGTCGGTCGAAAGATCGAGCACGGGATCGCTCACCTCGACGTCGCCGATCTTCAGGAGCTTGCCGCGCGCCAAATCGGCGCGCGTATAGCCGCCGACACCGCGCCCCACGATCGTATGTCCGGCCAATCGATAGGCGTGGCGCAAATCGTTGGCTGCGACGAACGGCGCGGTGAGGACGACCGAGGCCGCGGAGCCGGTGTCGATCTGAAAGAGCCCGCCGACGCCGTCGATCGTCGCGCGAACCTCGGGCGTCCCATGGCGCGATTGAAACGGGATCGGGCTCGCCGAGCCGGCATACGCAAATCCGTCGAGCGGCCAGAACGTCAGCGTCCGAGCGTCGTAGTCGATGCGCGTCGCGTAGCGCGCGAGCAGCTCGCGGCCGACGATCGCCTCGACGGGCCGAGCGTCGCCGCCGGTCAGTGCTGCCGGGAGCGAGAAGACGCGGAAGGTCTGATCGCGGAGTTCGAGGTTCCCAATCTTGAGCGAAGCGACGCGGGTGTTCGACGCGCTCACCGTGCCCTCGCCGGCGCCGCTCGCAATCCCGTGGCCGAACGTTTTCAAGCCCGCCGTTTTGACGAACGCAGGATCGAGCACGTTGCCGCCGCCGGTATCGAAGATCGCGCGCGTCGGTTTTCCGTCGATCGTCACCTCGACGACCACATGATT
>JAFAMS010000207.1 GCA_019233165.1 Vulcanimicrobiota bacterium
GTCGCCTGGAATCCTTCCGGCGTCTCGGCCGTCCGCGTTGCCGACGATGCCGAAGCGTTCGAGCGTTGGTTCCGTAAGCGGTTCGCGCGGCGCGCCCTGCCCGCGACGAGCGAGCCTCCGATCGTCGAGGACGTCCGCCGCGCGCTCGCCGGCGAAGCGGTTCCCGATCTTGCGATCGATCTGCGCGACTGCACGCCCTTCGAAGCCGACGTCCTGCGCAAGGCGCGCGAGATCGGCCGCGGCCACGCCCGGCCGTATGCGTGGCTGGCGCGCGAGATCAATCGGCCGCGTGCGGTGCGCGCGGTCGGCAGCGCGCTCGCGAACAATCCGGTTCCACTGTTGATTCCCTGCCATCGCGTCGTGCGCAGCGATTACTCGAGCGGCGAGTACGTCTTCGGCTCCGAGGTCAAGCGCTCGCTGCTCGAACGCGAAGGGCTCGACATGCCGGCGGTCACCGATTTCGTCCGCCACGGATTCCACTACGTCGGCCAGCCGAGTGAAGGGTGCTTCTGCCTCCCCACTTGCGGGAACATCATCCACGACGAACATCTCGTCCGATTCCACTCGGCGGACGAGGCGATCGCGCAGGGCCTCGAGCCCTGCACGACCTGCCGTCCGATCGCGGCTTAGGCCGCGCTCTTCTTTCGGGTTTTCTTCCCGCCGCTCGCCTTCTTGGCCGCCGACGCGCTGCGCTTCGGCGCGGGTTTCTTCGACTGCGCGAGGCTGCGCTGCAGGACGTCCATGAGGTTGACGACGTTGGTTGCCGCTGGCGCCTTGCCGCGCGCATTCGGCAGCTCTTAGCCTTGGGCGCGGGCGTCGATCATCGCGAGTAGTTGCTCGCGATAGGTGTCGTGGAACTCGGTCGGCTCGAACTTCGCGGACATCGAGTCGATCAGCATCTTCGCCATCTTCATCTCGGAGGCCGGGACCGACTCGCGCAACGGCGGAAATTCGTATTCCTCCTGCGCGACGAGCTCGTCGTTCCAATGCATCAGCTCGAGGACGAGTGCTTCGCCGTTGGGTTTGAGGGCGGCGAGATGCTCGCGCGAGCGGATCACGACCTTCGCGATCCCTACTTTGTTCGCGGTCCGCAGCGCCTCGCGCAACAGCGCATACGCGTGGCGCCCCTTTTTCTCCGGCTCGAGAAAGTACGGGACGTCGAAATACATCGGGTTGATCTCGTCGAGCTCGCAAAACTGCACGATCTCGACCGATTGCGTCGCCTCGACGTTGACCCGCTTGAGGTCCTCGTCGGTGACCGTGACGTACTGTCCCTTCTCGTACTCGTAGCCGCGGATGATGTCGCCGTACGCGACCTCTTCGCCGTCGAGCGAACAGACGCGGACGTTTTTGATCCGGCCTTCGTCCGTCTTGTGCAGGAAGTTGAACCGCAGATCGTTCGTGCGGACCGCGGTAAAGAGCTTGACGGGTATCGTCACCAACCCGAAGCTGATCGAACCGGACCAAATTGCGTGAGCCAAAGCCGTGTTACCCCCAGCGTTTCTGCGCCTTCGCGAGCGCCGGTTCGAGTCTTTGCCCGCGCCAGCGCCCTTTCCATGGATCCCCGCTCTTGCGGAGGAGCGCCGGGACGGTTTCGAGATTCCAGCGAGTCCACTCGCGCGCCGGATCGGCGACGCGCTTGCGGCCGAGAGCTTGAATCTCGTCCCATTCCAGCGGCATCGAGACCGGTGCCCGGTCCCGCGCTCGCACCGAAAACGGAGGGACTAACGTCTTTCCCCGGCCGACCTGAACCCAGTCCAGATAGACCGTCCCGGAGGGACGCTTCCCAACCGTCCTTTCGAGCGTCGTGGAGTCGGGGGCCTGTTCGTGAACGTGGCGGGCGAGCAGCTCCGAAAAACCCTTGATCGTCTCGTAGTCGTAGCGCGCCGCGAGCGGGATGACGACGTGCAGCCCGCTCCCGCCCGTCGTCTTGATCAGCGGGTCCAGCCCGAGCTCCTTTGCGGCGTCGCGAAACGTCAGGGCGACGCGGCAGAGCGTGGCGAGCGTGCATCCTTCACCGCGATCCAAGTCGATTAGCAGAAAGTCCGGGACGTCGAGCTCGGGCTCGCGCGAGGTCCAGACGTGCAGGGTGATCGCCGCGAGATTAGCGACGTACGCAAGCGTCGCTTCGTCGTCGCAGACGATGAACTCGACGGTCCCGCCTGCGTGTCGGCCGTAGGCGGTCTTGACCTTGACCGTCCGAACCCAAGCCGGAAGCCCGCGCGGGACTTGCTTCTCCCACCAACCCGCCTTGCCGATCCCGTCCGGAAAACGTTCGAGGGTCAGCGGACGACCGGCGAGATACGGCAAGATGTACGGCGCGACCGCGCGGTAATACGCGATCAAGTCACCTTTCGTAATGTCGTCGCGCGGGAAGAGCACTTTGTCGAGAT
>JAFAMS010000250.1 GCA_019233165.1 Vulcanimicrobiota bacterium
TCATGCAGCGCGCGTTCGTCGCCGCACTCGTCGTCGGCGGTCTTTGCTCGACGATGGGGACCTACGTGGTCCTTCGCAAACTGTCGTTCATCGGCGACGGGCTCGCACACGCGAGCTTCGCGGGGATCGTCGTCGCGTATCTGCGCAACTTCTCGTACTACATCGGGGCGGGCGTCGTGGCCGTGCTGACCGCACTGGCAATCGGCTTCGTCTACCGCCGCGGGAACGTCTCGCTCGATACGGCGATCGGCGTGCTGTTTACCGGGATGTTCGCGCTCGGCGTCTTCTTGATGAGCCGCTCGCAGCGGTACACGATCGACCTCCAGGACTATCTTTTCGGGAACATTTTGGCAGTCACCGGATCGGATCTGATCGTAGCCCTCGCGCTCGCGACGCTCGTCGCGGCGACGATCGCGCTGCTCTATCGCCCGCTGCTCTACTGCTCGTTCGATCCGGTCGTCGCCCAAGCCAGCGGGCTCAACGTGGCGATGCTCGACTACGTCTTGCTCACCTTGCTGGCGCTGACGATCATCATCTCACTGCAGACGATCGGGATCATCCTCGTCGCCGCCTTGCTCGTCACGCCGGCCGCGAGCGCGGCGCAACTGACGAGCCGGTTTGCACCGATGATGGCCACCTCGGCAGCGATCGGGGTCGCGTGCTCGGTCGGCGGTCTCTATCTCTCGTATTACCTCCACGCCGCGAGCGGAGCGACGATCGTCCTGCTCGCGACGCTCGTCTTCTTCGCCGCGCTAACGTTCCGGCGCGTCGGCCGCCGCAGCGCCTAGCGCGCGGTCGCCTGTGGATGCGGCGCCGGCGTCGGTGCCGGGCACTCCGCGAACGCGGCCTTGTTCATCTCCTCGGCCGCCCGCAACGCCTTCACCGTCGCCTCGTGCTCGCTCTTCGCTTCGTTCAGCAGCTTGTAGCCGTCGGACTCCGGGTCGTTGCTCATGAGCAGCGAGCTCGCGCCGGTCTGCGGCTGCGGGTTTGCGCCGCTCATGTTTCCCACTTGGCGCATTTCGTTGACCGAAAGATTCGTGTCGGCTTTGATGATGAACTCGTTGATCTTCTTCACGAGCGGAGCTTGGCGAACGATCGCGTCGGTCAGCGCGGCGATCGTCGCCTGAACAGCCTTTCGACGGTCGGGATCCGGATCGGTGTTCACGGTCGCCTGCAGCTTGTCGACCGTCACCGCGGCCTGCTTCACCGAGGTTTCGAGATCGCCCGACGCATCGAGCAGCTTGCGCGTCCCCGTCCAATACGGTTTCGATGCGTTGCGCGCGACCCAGATCGGCGCGAGATAGGGCGTCGAGAACGGAATCGGGCTCGGCAGATTCGGCAGACCCGCGGGTTGCGGCGTCGGCATCCCGTAATCGGGAAGCTGGTTGGTCACCAAATCGTCGAGCGTGAATTTCGTGTCGCCGAGCTTTTGCATCACGCCGGCGACGATCCCGTCGGAGTTCGCGGTTTGACCCAGCGCCGTCTCCGCGATCTTGCGTTCGGTCGCGCAGACCGTAACGCGCATGCGAACGATCGTCCGATACGTCGCCGACGGGTCGGGCGTCGGCGTCGGCTTCGCCGGCGGCAGCGAAACGAGAATCGTCGGGTACGGGCGCGGCGCGTTCTGCGCCGTCGCCACGAGCGACGTTCCCAGCAAGGCGCACGCTAAAAAAGCAGGGAGGACGAACCGAGTCACCATCCCTGCTTTTTTCGCGACGTTACTTGACTTCTACTTTTGCGCCGACTTCCTCGAGCTTGGCCTTGATCGCCTCGGCCTCTTCCTTCGGAATCCCGGTCTTGATCGGCTTGGGTGCGCTTTCCACGAACGCCTTGGCCTCGGTGAGTCCCAGGCTCGTGACTTCGCGAACCGCTTTGATGACCTTGATCTTCTCGGCGCCGATCTCGGTGAGGATCGCGTCGAATTCGGTCTTCGCCTCGGGTGCGGCTGCGGCCGGCGCTGCTCCCCCGGCCATGACCGCGACCGGCGCGGCGGCGCTGACGCCGTACTTCTCTTCGAGCTGCTTGACGAGGTCGGCGAGCTCGAGGACGGTGAGTTTGTCGATTTGGTCGATGAGTTCGGCAACTGCCATGATACGAATGCTCCTTACGCTGCTTGCGCGGACTTTTTTTCGCGGATCGCGTCGAGGACGCGAACGAGGCCGCTTTGATTACCGGAAAGGACGGTGACGAGACCGCGCATGGGGCTCGCGAGCGAGCCGACGAGCTTCGCCAGAAGCTCGGTTCTCGGCGGTAGCGAGGCGAGGACGTTGACTTGCGCCTTATCGACGACTTGGCCGTCGATATACGCAGCTTTGACCTCGACCGGTTTGGTCGCGTCGGAGAATTGCTTGAGCGCTTTGGCCGGCGCTACGGGATCGGATCCGGCGAAGACGATCCCGGTCGGTCCGGCGAGGAACTCTTCCAGCAGCTTGGCGAGGTCTTCGCCCGCGGCGCGCTTGAAGAGGGTGTTCTTGACGACGGCGTAGGTGTTCCCGTCCTTGCGCAGCTCGCCGCGGAGCTTGGTGATCTCTCCGACGGTGAGTCCCGCGTAATTCGTGAGGAACAAGCTCTGCGAGTTTTTTATCCGCTCGCGAAGCTCTTCGATCGTCGCCTCTTTTTTTGCGGTCGGCATTTGGTGTCTCTCTAAACGACAAGTGACTCCGCAGACTCTGCGAGGCACCGCAACCAACACCAACCGCACGCGCGGGAGCGTCTTCTCGGCCGTCCTCGGTAGGTGCATGCCGGGCATGCCTTAAGGGAGCGAACCCCCGCCCACGGTCATTGGAGCCAAAGGGCATCTTACTAGGGCGACGGCGGCCGCGTCAAGTCGCCGCCTCGGGCTCCCCTTCGTACGGCGCGAAGAGCCAGCCGGCGTCCCGCTTAGGATCCTCGACGCCCAGATGCGCCCGCAACCAGTGGGCGAGGGCCCGGTAGCGCAGCAGGCGGTTGCGCGGCGAACCGCTGCGCGAGAGATCGTGGCCGTCGCCCGTGAAGCGGACGAACTCCGCGGTCTTACCGAGCAGGCGAAGGCGCTGGAAGAGCTGCTCGCCTTGGTCGATCGGACAGCGGAGGTCGCGGTCGGAATGCACGATCAAGAGCGGCGCTTCGATCGCCGCCGCGGCGCGAATCGGCGAGAGCTCGAAGAGCCGCCGTCCGCCGTCGTCCCCCCATGACGGGGCGGCGAGCTCGCGCTCGATGAAATTCGGAATATCGCTCGCGCCCGCAAACGAGACGTAGTCGTTCACGGCGCGCATCGAGACGCCGCAGCGATACCCGCGGTCGTGCCCGAGCAGCCACGTCGTCATCAATCCGCCGTACGAGCCGCCCTCGACCCCAATCCGCGAACGATCGAATCCGCCGGCACGTACCGCAGCCTCGCGCATCGTCAGGAGATCCGCCGCGTCGAGCTCGCCCCAACGTCCGGTGATCGCGTCGGCGTAGGCTTCGCCGTACGTCTGGCTTCCGCGCGGGTTGCCGTATGCGACCGAAAGACCCATCGCGGCGAGGAGTTGAAACTCGAAGAAATACGCGCAGCCATAGGCCCCGTGCGGGCCACCGTGGATGGCGTGCACGAGCGCAGCGTCCGGGTTCGCGCGCAGCAGCCACAGATCGAGCTCGGTCCCGTCGGCGGCGTGCGGCCGGCTTCGCTCCGGAACGACCGGTGGATGGGCCGCGAGCCACTCCGCGTTCTCGTTCGGGAGATGCGAGAGCGCCCCGTCCGGCGCGACGACGTGGAGGCTTCCCGGGTCGCCAAGCGTCGTCGCGGCAAATGCGAGCGTCCCGTCGCGCGCGCCCGAGAAGGCGTAGATCTCCGAATCGGCGCCGGTTATACGGCGCTCCGAAGAGCCGTCGCGTGCGTAGGCGATCAGCTCGCAAACGCCCTCCTGCGAACGTTGCACCACGATCTCGCGATCGCCGGGCGACCAATAGGGATTCGCATTCTCGTGAACGCGCAAGTCGGCGATGATCCCGTCGCCGAGATACAATCGCCGGGCCGGCGTGAGCGATCGCGGCGCACCGCCGCGCAGCGGAATGCACCAGAGCTGTTGATTGCGGCGTCCGGCAAACTCGTCGGTGTCGTTGCCCAAGACCGCCAGCTCGTTGCCGTCCCGCGAGAACGCGGGCGTTCCAAAGAGTCCGTTCATCGCCGTCAGACGTTGCAGCGTTCCGTCACCGTCGGCATCGACCGCATACACGTCGTTCGCGAACGAGCCTTCGACGACGCCGGGGTTCGCAACGAAGGCGAGCCGCTTTCCGTCCGGCGACCACGCCGGCGTCCCTGCCTCGAATGCGCCCTTCGCCACGACGCGGACCGGGCCGTCGAGCTGCGCCACGTGGATCTGCATGCGCTTCCCGTCGAACAAGCCCAGGGCATCGCTCTTATATGGAAGGCGCAGGATGTGGCGCGCCCCGCTAGGCTCGTCGAAGACGAGGCCCGCGTCGGCGGAATCGGGGAGCGCCGCGGCCGCGAAGGCGATCCGGCTTCCGTCCGGCGACCACGCCGGCGCTCCGCAGCGCCCGAACGGTCCCGCCACCTCGCGCGGCTCGCCGCCGTCGGCCGGAATTGCGAAGAGATGCGTCTTCTTTTCGGGATCGGTCCGCAAGAACGCGATCGCGCGCCCATTTGGCGACCAGCGCGGCGCGCGATCGGCGATCCCTTGCGTGAACGCCTCGAGCTTGCCGTCGCGAGCGCGCCACAACGATCGTTCCGTGCGGTTTTCGGCAAGATTCTGACGCACGCGAACGTAGACGATCGCGCTCGCATCGGGAGCGATCTGCGGATCCTCAACGCAGATCAGCCCCAGGAAATCACTCGGCAACATCCCCGAACGCCTTGGGAGGTTACGTCGTCGCCGCCGTCGCTTTCACCTTGAGCGGATCGATCTTCACGCCGGGACCCATCGTGCTCGTCATCGTTATCGACTTGAGATAGGTTCCCTTGGCGGCCGCCGGCTTCGCGCGCACGATCGCATCGAGCAGCGTCGCGACGTTCTCGACGAGCTGGTCCTCCTCGAAGCTCGCTTTCCCGACGATCGTGTGAATGATCCCGGTTTTATCGAGCCGGTATTCGACCTTGCCCGCCTTGATGTCGCGAATCGCGGCGCCGATGTTCGGCGTCACGGTCCCGGACTTCGGATTCGGCATCTTCTGCGCGAGGATCCGTCCGAGGTTCGAGCCGACCGCGCCCATCATGTCGGGCGTCGCGACGGCCACGTCGAAGTCGGCGAATCCGCCTTTCACGCGATCGATGAGATCGGCCTCGCCGACGACGTCGGCTCCGGCGGCCTCGGCTTCTTTCGCTTTGTCGCCCTTGGCGAATGCGATCACGCGGACCGTCCGTCCCGTCCCGTGCGGAAGGTTGACGGTGCCTCGGACGTTCTGGTCCGATTTCTTCGGATCGACGCCGAGCCGGACGTGCAGCTCGACCGTTTCGTTGAATTTGCGGTTCGATGCGTTGCGCTTGACGATCGCCGCGGCTTCCGTGGTGTCGTACAACTTCGCCGCGTCGTACGACTCGGCCATCGCGCGGTATTTCTTTCCGTGATGCACGGCCATCAGCTCGCGACCTCCACGCCCATGTTCCGCGCGGTTCCCGCGATGATCTTCATCGCCGCGTCGATATCGTTCGCGTTGAGGTCGGGCATCTTCGTCTGCGCGATCTCGCGGAGCTGCGCTTGCGTGAGCTTACCGACCTTTTGGCGGTTCGGTTCCTTCGAGCCCGACTCGAGCCCGAGCGCGCGCTTGATCAAGAACGACGCCGGCGGCGTCTTCGTGATGAACGAGAACGTCCGGTCCTCGAAGACCGTGATCTCGACCGGGATGATCATCCCGGTTTGACTCTGCGTGCGCTCGTTATACTGCTTGCAGAAGTCCATGATGTTCAGCGAATACGGCCCGAGCGCGGGTCCGACCGGCGGCGCCGGCGTCGCTTTGCCGGCGTCCAGCGCAAGGCTGATCTTGCCGACGACTTTCTTGGCCATCGATTATACTCCTAACGACCTGGCGGTCTGCCCCTCGAGTCGAAGCGGCGGCGGGGTCGACCCTCCGCTTCGGCCCCGCGAGCGGGGCAACCCACGGATTCTAGCAGCCCCGGCGGGTTCGGTAAAGACCGGCAGGCAATCGGTCGGCGTGGCTTCGCGCTTGGTCCGCCCGGACGTCCTTTTGAGCGCGGCAACCTTTCTGCTGCACGCCGCCTTCGCCGACCGCTACGGCTTCTTCCGCGACGAGCTCTATTTCATCGCTTGCGGCCGGCATCCGGCGTTCGGCTACGTCGATCAGCCGCCGCTCGTCCCGCTCGTGGCGGCCGCGACGCAAGCGTTCGGCGAGGATTTGGTGCTGCTGCGCCTCGTCGCTGCGCTCGGCGCCGCCGGTGCCGTCTACGTCACGTGCGCGCTCGTCCGTTTGTGCGGCGGAGGAACGTTCGCCCAGACGCTCGCCGGCGTGGCGGTCGCGCTCGCGCTCGTCGTCCTCGCGCTTACGACGACGCTCAACACGAGCTCGTTCGAACCGCTCGCGTGGACGCTGGTCGCGTACCTGATCGCACGCGCGGTCGTCCTGGACGAAGGCCGCGCGCTGCTATGGGCGGGCCTTGCGACGGGGGTCGCACTCCAGATCAAGTACGAGATCCCATTCTGGCTCTTCGGTCTCTTCATCGGTCTGCTCGCGGTCCCGGAACGCCGGATCTTCGCGCGCCGCGAACTCTGGTTCGGTCTCTCGATCGCCGCGCTCATCGCAGCGCCGAGCGTGGTGTGGCAAGCGGCGCACCACTGGCCGTTCGCGGAGCTGCTCGCCGCCGCGCCGGCGAAAAACGCCGCGCAACCGCCGCTCGCTTATCTGCTGGATCAAGTCGTCGTCTGGAATCCGGTCTTCGCGCCGCTCTGGATCGCGGGCGCCCTCGCACCGCTCCTGGACCGCAGGCTTGCGCCGTGGCGCTGGCTCGCGCTGGCGTTTCTCGTCGTCCTCGCCTGCATGCTCGTGCTGCACGGCAAAGATTATTACATGGCCGGTGCGTTCCCATCGATGCTCGCGCTCGGCGCGGTTCTCTGCGAGCGCCGGCTGCGCAACCCTGCGCTGCGCGCAGCCTACGTCTTTGCCGGCTTGACGGTCGTCGCGATTTTCTCGCCGCTCGTACTCCCGGTCTTGGCGCCGAATGCGCTCGTCGGATACATGCGCGCGGTCCATCAGAGTCCAAGCGAGACCGAGAAAAGTTTCCGCGGAGCGCTGCTCCCGCAACACTTCGCCGATCAGCTCGGCTGGCGCGACTTTGCGCGGCAGGTCGGGGGGATCTTCGCTTCCCTGCCGCCCGAAGACCGCGCCCGCACGGCGCTCGTCACCTCGAATTACGGCGAAGCCGGCGCCCTCGATTTCTACGGCCCCGCGTACGGTTTACCGCCGGCGCTCTCGGGCCACAACTCGTACTATCTTTGGGGGACGCACGGTTACGGCGGAAGCTTCATCCTGCGGATCAACGGAAGCATCGAACGCTATCGCCGTTTGTGCCGGTCCGCCGCGGTGATCGCGACCGTCCGGCTCTCACCGCTCGTGATGCCCGAGGAGCGCGAAATACCGGTGATCCTCTGCCGCGGTCTGCGCGAGCCGCTTCCGCAAGCGTGGCCGCGCTTCAAGCACTACGAATAGCAGCCTGGATTAGCGTCCATCCATGGACTGCGCGGCAGGCGCACTTCGTGTGCGCTCGCCGCGCTTCAAGCACTACGAGTGAGTTAGACCTTGCGCCGCTCTCGCCCATCCATGGGCTCCGCGGCAATGCGGTCCTTCTAGACCTTTTCGATCTGGTAGAACTCGAGCTCGACCGGCGTTTCGCGGCCGAAGATCGAGATGAGCGCGCGGACCTTTTC
>JAFAMS010000331.1 GCA_019233165.1 Vulcanimicrobiota bacterium
GGCTGGCGCAAGGGAAACGCCTTCGCTACAAGCACGGCGACATGGCCGACCTCGAACGTGGCCTCGCCCAAAGCCGCGCGTCCGCCGACGGCCCGATCTTCATCATCACGGACGGCGTCTTTTCGATGGAAGGCAGCTTGGCAAAGCTCCCGGAGATCGTGGCCCTCGCCGAGCGTTACGACGCGGTCACGATCGTCGACGACTCGCACGGTCACGGCGTGATGGGAAGAACCGGACGCGGGACGATCGAGCACTACGGGCTCGAAGGGAAGATCGACATCGTCACGGGGACGCTCGGCAAAGCACTCGGAGGCGCCGCCGGCGGCTTCGTCGCGGGGACGCATGCGCTGATCGACACCCTGATCCAACGCTCGCGCACGCAGTTGTTCTCGAACGCCCTTCCGGCGACCGTTGCGTGCAGCGCACTCGCTGCGATCGCGTATTTGGACGAGCACCCGGAGCTCGTGCGCAAGCTGCACGACAACGTCGCGTACTTCCGCGCCGGTCTCGAACGCCTCGGCTACAAGCCGCTCCCCGGTCCGAGTGCGATCATCCCGATTATCGTCGGCGAGACTTCGTTCGCGATCGCGATGAGCGACCGGCTCCTCCACGAAGGGATCTTCGTGACGGGCTTCGGCTACCCGGTCGTCCCCGAGGGAACGGCGCGTATTCGCGTCCAGATGAGCGCGGCGCTGGAGCAAGCCGACCTCGACCGCGCGCTCGACGCCTTCGCACGCGTCGGCCGAGAGCTGGGCGTGATCGCGCAGACCGTGGGTGCCTAGGCTCGTCACGGCGCTCCTCGCGGTCGCCCTTCTCGGCGCGGGCGGGCATCCGCCGTGGCTCCGTCCTCCCGCGGGGTGGGTGCTGGTCGAGAACCCGCCCAACTACGGGACGCTCAAAATCTTAGCCATGTGGAAGGAGGCGAAGGAGGAGGACGGCCCACAAAATATCTCGCTCGGCGTGCAGCCGTACGCCGGGAGATTGGCGTCCTACGTCGCCGCAACGAAACGGATGCTCTACGCGGGGACTCAGCCGACGCTGTACTCGGAGAAACCCTTTGCCTGCGCCTCGGGCCCGGCCCGGCTCCTCGTCTACGAGAGCTCCGCGTTCGGAACCGCCGCGCACTTCGAGCAACTCCTGGTGCAACGCACGACCGACGTCTACGTAGCCACCTACACCCGCCGGATGACCCAGCCTCAGGACGCCGCAGCGGCGTCGGCCCTGCGCTCGATCTGCCGCTGATCCTCGTTTGCCGCCGCCGACCGGGAGGTACAACCGAAGTCGCCATGCCTCACCACCTCAGCAAGAGCTGCCTCCGCGCCATCCTCACCGGCGCGCCCATCCTCGCGCTCGCCCTCGCCTCTACAACTGCGGTCCGCGCCGCGTCGAAGCCGTTTCCCGCGCCGGCCGGCTGGGACGCCGTTCAGTCGCAGGCGCCTTCCAACACGCAGAGTTTTCAAATGTGGAAGCGCGACAGCGGCGACCTGCAGCAAACGGTGATCGTCATCGGCGATCCCGCGACCGATTACAACGAAGCGGTGCAGCGCATCCATAAGAACATCGCCGACAACAAGTTCAAAGTGAAGCTCGACAAAGATCAGAGCTGCGACGGCAAGACCGGTCACTTGTTCGAGATGGTGTACGGCCCCGAGGCAAAACGAATTGCCGTCGACCGCCTCGTCGTCCCCGACGGAACCGGGATCACGCAGATCACCTACATGCGGCCCGAACCCGAACCGTTCGCCGCCGAAGTCAAGACGAATCTGAACAGCTACTGCGGTACCACGGTGATCTAGCGTCGAAGCGATTGGAGTCCGCAGGCCGATAAGAGTCGGTCTGCTTGGCATCGGCACCGTCGGCTCGGGGACGTTCGCGGTCCTCGAGCGAAATCGTGAGGAGATCGCGCGGCGCGCCGGCCGGCGCCTTGAGATCGCGTGGGTCGCGGCGCGAAACCTCGACCGTGCCCGCGGAATCGTTGGCCCTGACGTGCGCGTCACCGGCGACGTGATGCAGATCGTCACCGATGCGCAAATCGACATCGTCGTCGAGGTCATCGGCGGAACGACCGTCGCGCGCCAAGCGATCATGACGGCGATCGAGCACGGCAAGCACATCGTGACCGACAATAAGTCGTTCAAAGCGACGGAGGGCAACGAGATCTTCACTTCCGCCAGCAGGCACAACGTGATGGTCGCTTTCGAGGGTGCCGTCTCGGT
>JAFAMS010000344.1 GCA_019233165.1 Vulcanimicrobiota bacterium
CGCGACCGAGCTGCGCCGGGAAGGCGTCGACGCTCGTCCGGACGTGATGATCCCCGGCGTCGGGACGCCTGAAGAGATGCGCGTGATGCGCGAGGCGGTGAAAGCCGTCGCCGACCGGATCATCGCCGAGAGCGGCGTCGACCTCCCGTACCACATCGGGACGATGATCGAGCTTCCGCGCGCGTGCGTCGTCGCCGACGACATTGCGCAGAACGCCGAGTTCTTCTCGTTCGGGACGAACGACCTCACGCAGACGACGTACGGCTACAGCCGCGACGATGCCGAAGCGACGTTCATCCCGCGCTACCTCGAGATGAAGATCCTCAAGAACGATCCCTTCCAAGTGCTCGACCGCATCGGCGTCGGCAGCTTGATGAAAGAGGGGATCGCCAAGGGCCGCAGCGTGCGTCCCGACCTGAAGATCGGGATCTGTGGCGAGCACGGCGGCGATCCGTCGAGCGTCGAGTTTTGTCACGAGATCGGGCTCGACTACGTCTCGTGCTCGCCGTATCGCGTCCCGATTGCGAGGTTGGCGGCAGCGCAAGCCGCGCTATGAGAGCGTAGAAAACGCGTTCTTGAGGTCGTCGACCAAGTCGGCGGCGTCTTCGAGGCCGATTTGCAGGCGCACGATCGAACCCGTATCCTGCCAGGTCGGGAGCGAGCGAATCGCTTTCGGACGCACGAGGAGCGCGAGGCTTTCGTAGCCGCCCCAGCTCGCGCCGATCGCGAACAGCCGTAAACGCTCGACGAAGGCGATCGCCGCGCTCTCGGGGATCGTGCGCTCGAAAACGAACGAGAAGAGTCCCGTCGCGCCGGTAAAATCGCGCTTCCAGAGCGCGTGTCCGGGAGCGCCGGCGAGGCGGGGATAGAGAACCAGCTCAACCTCCGGACGTCCGTCGAGGTAGCTTGCGACGGCGATCGCGCGTTCGGCGTGCGCGCGCAGCCGCACGGGGAGCGTGCGCAAACCGCGCAAGGCAAGCCAACAATCGTCGGGAGCCGCGCTGTATCCGAGTCCCGCGACCGTCCGCCGCATCCGCTCGTAGTGCGCTTGCGTGGTCACGATCGCGCCCAGCACAAGATCCGAATGACCGCCGACGTATTTCGTCGCGGCCTGAATGACGACGTCGACGCCGCGTGCGAAAGCGTCGAAGTAGTAGCCGGTCGCCCACGTGTTGTCGAGCGCGGTGGAGATTCCGTGCTGCTTCGCAACGGCGACGATCGCCGGGACATCCTGCACCTCGAACGTCAGGGAGCCCGGCGATTCGAGATAGAGCAATTTCGTGTTCGGCCGAATCTGCGCGACGATCTCGGAGCCGGCGAGGGGATCGTAGTAGGTCGTCTCGATCCCGGCGCGGCGCAGCACGCCCTCGCATGCAATCCGCACGGGTCCGTAGACGGAGTCCGGGACGAGCAGATGCTCGCCGCTTCCGACGAACGCCGAGATCGTCGCGACGATTGCGGCTAACCCCGAAGAAACGGCGATCGCCGCGTCGCCGCCTTCGAGCGCGGCAACCGCCGACTCGAACGCGAAGGTCGTCTCCGTGCCGTAGGTGCCGTAGTAGAGCGTGCCGCGTTCGTATCGATCGCGTTGGGCCCGCTCGAACTCCGCGACCGTGTCGAAACGAATCGTCGAGGCCCGCTGTACGGCCGGGTTGACCGGACCGCTTCCCGCCATCTCGCGGCCCACGCGGGTGAGAAGCGTCTCTTTGCGCATCGCGCCGCCTTCGCGGCGAAAAGGCGGGAGCCCGGCCTAGACCGGGCTCCCATTTTCTGCAGGGTTAGAGTTTGATCTCCGCCGTGAGGTAGAGCTGCATCGGGTTGATCGCGCTCCCGTAGGCTTGTTGTCCCGCAATCTGTCCGAGGACCGGATTGTAGGGATACTGCAGGTTCCCACCCTGGAAGGTGTTGCCGGGATTGTAGAAGTTCGTCCCGCTGAACCCGCTTTGCGCGCCGTACCAACAGCCGAGCTTCGGACCCGCGCTCCACGGAACGTTCGTTCCGCCGAAGCACGTGCCGTAGACGTTTACGGCGAGCAGGTTGAGCTTGATGTTTTTCGAGGCCTGATAGCCGATCGCGAAGTTGAACGTCAACGAGCTCGGCTCGGTGAACGCGCCCGGAGCATCGAACGCCTTCGTGAACGGATCGGGACCGGTGATGAACCCGGGACACGATTGGGCGTCGAATGGCGCCCCTCCGGCCGCGCCGTACGGGTACCGCGGATCCCCTGCCGTTCCGAAGTTCGCAGGGAGCGGTGTGCAGCCGGATGCGGGATCCATGGCGACGCCCATGACCGGTGAGCCGTATTTGCCGCCGGCCGAGAATTGCAGCGACGGCGAAGTTCCAGCGCTGGTGCTTGTAGTTGCCGATCAGCGCCGCTACGTACGGGACGACGTAGCTGCTGGCGTTCGCCGCCGGTCCGACGCCGAACGTCTGGTTATAGGGTGCGTAGTTGCTGGCGTTTGCGTCGAAGAGCGACTGTACCGGAGCGTTCCAGTACGGGTTCGCGATCGTC
>JAFAMS010000351.1 GCA_019233165.1 Vulcanimicrobiota bacterium
CAGCCGCAGCCCTTCCAGATCCACGGCCGTGCGAATTGGAGCTTTGCTCGAGGTGAAGTCGCGCCAGCCGTTCTCGAAGATCTTGTCGAGCAGGAACATCCCCTTTTCGAGGCTGGCCTTGCGAATCGCGCCCCCGACCTCGCCGTCGAGCGCGGCGAGCGCCGATTTGCGATTGGGGTAGGCGTAAGCGAGGTTCTCGATCGCCGCGATGGGGACGATCGAATCGAAGATCGCTCCCGGCTGCATCGACATCTCGATCGAGCCGGAGCGGGTCTGCGCCATGACGTTTGCGATCCCGCCCAGGACGTTGAGGGGGAACGCTTTGATGTCGACTTGGCCCTTCGTCTCCTTGCGGATCTTGCCGAACGCCTCGACCATACGCACCGAGATCGGATGCTCGGCGCCGAGATCGAAGCTCCACTTCCAGGTGAACGTGGCGGCGGACGCCGGCTTGCTCGGGAGCGCGATGCTCGCGAACGCCGCGGCCGCGCCGGCGGCAAACGCGCTTCTAGTCGACCGCAACCGGCTCTCTCGCGCCATCCGAGAGCGAGAGCCGTTCTTCGTCGGAATCGAATTCGTAAAGCTCAGCGTAGCGCCCCCAATCGACGGCGGTTTCGAACTGCTGGCGTGCTTCTTCCTTTGGATAGTAGTCCCCGAGCAAGTCCAGGAAGAAATCGGCGCGCATCGAGCCGTCTTCCTTTTGCCGAAGGGTGTTGGTAATCGTCGCGACGATCGGCGCGTGGATCAGCGCCTGCCGGCCGAAGAGCTCCTTGCTGCGCAAGATCGTCGCCGTCGCGAAGTCGCGTCCGATCTCGGTGAGCGTGACTACCCCGTCGTTCACGGCGGCGAAATCGAGCATCGCTGCGGCATCGAGGATCGGCAGTAGGTTGTCGATGGGCAGGAGAAGACGCTCGGAAAGCTTGGCCAGCTCGAGCCTCGACTGCTCGTGCTCGACGATGAGCTCGAGCAACCCGCTGATCGCGCCGGCACGCGCGTGCGGGAGGGCATGTGCGTACGGCGACTTCGATGGCTCCTTTCCGCCCGCCGCCGCCGGAGCGCTCGGCGCTTCGATCGCCATCGTCGGATTCGTCATGATCGCGTAGAGGTGTTCGACCAGCTTCTTGAACCGTTCGTCGTTGCGATTGTGCGACCGCGGGATCTCGATCTTCACCTCGCCCCGGATCCGTCCCGGATTTGCGCCGAGCACGATCACGCGGTCGGCAAGGAAGACGGCTTCCTCGATGTTGTGCGTCACGAGCAAGATGCTCTGCGCCGGAAAATTCCCGCCGTTCCACAGATCGTCGAGCTCGCCGCGCAGGTTCTCCGCGGTCAGAACGTCGAGCGCGCTGAACGGCTCGTCGAGAAAGAGAACCTTCGGCTCGACGACCAGCGCGCGTGCGAATCCGACGCGCTGCCGCATCCCGCCCGAAAGCTCCTTGGGATAGGCGCTCTCGAAGCCGTCGAGCCCGACTAGGTCGACGGCTTTGAGCGCGCGCTTCGTCCGCTCGACTCTTCCGACTCCGCGCGCTTCGAGGCCGAGCTCGACGTTTTCGATGACCGTCAGCCACGGCAAGAGCGCGAAGGACTGAAAGACCATCGCGACGTCCGGATTCGGACCTGTGAGCGGCTTGCCGTCGCTGAGTACGGCTCCGCTGCTCGCGGGGATCAAGCCCGCCATGATCCGCAAGAGCGTGCTTTTCCCGCTCCCGCTGCGCCCGAGCAGCGCGACGACTTCCCCGCGCGAGACGGTGACGTCGATCCGGTCGAGCACGGTAAACTGACTCTTGCCTTCCGGATGGGGAAAGCTCTTGGAGCAGTCCTGGACCGCGACAAGGGGCGTCGTGTTTGCCTGCGCAGCGGGAGCGGTGGTGCTCATAGATGATATTTCGTCTCCGCGAGTGCGTAAAGTCTGCGCCAGACAAGCCGGTTGACGACAACGACGTAGATGCTCATCATCCCGACGCCGAGGGTGATTCGCGGCCAATCGCCTTTCCCCGTCGCATCGGCGATGTAGGCGCCGAGGCCGCTTGCGACCAGGGTCGTTTGCCCCCACGTCACGACTTCCGAGACGATGCTCGCGTTCCACGCACCGCCGCTCGCCGTAATCCCGCCCGTGACCCACGACGAGAAAGCCGCGGGCAGGATCAAACGCTTCCACCGCAGCGAGCGCGTCGCGCCGATATCGGCGGTCATCTCGCGCAGATCGGTCGGGATGCTGGCCCCGCCGGCGATCGAATTGAAGAGGATGTACCACTGCGCGCCGAGCGCCATCAGCAAGATGCTTCCGAAGTTGATTGAGATGTGGTACTTGATGAACGCGAGGGTCGCGAACGGAAAGATAAAGTTCGCCGGGAACGAGGCGCAAAAGAGCGCGATCGGCTGGAGGATGCGCATCAATCGCGGCTTCATCCCGATCGTAATTCCGATCGGCGTCCAGATCAGCGAGCAGACGATCACGAGCAGCGCGACGCGACCGAAGGTCGTGAGTCCGAGCAGCGCGACCTTCCCGATTTCGGCGAACCCGACGGTCGTCAAGATGAAGTGGATCCCGAGGCCGACCAATCCGACGACCACGACGATTACGAAGGCGTTGTACGCGGCGTCGACGACGCCGCTGCGCTTCGCGTCGACGGCGCGCTCGCCGTGCATCGGCGTCATCGCCGAAAGTGCGGCCGTTGCCGTGTCGCCGATCGGTGCCCACGCGCGGCCGATTACTTGGCGCACGTGCGAGGACCGGATCAGATCGTACAACCACGACTGCGGCGGATCGGCCGAGGCGCTCTGCTCGAGCCGGAACTTGTCGGCCCACGCGACAAGGGGGCGCCAAAAGAGCTGATCGATGACGACGATCGTGATCGCCATCGTCAAGACCGCAAGGCCGAGGGCGTGCATGTTTTGGGCCGCGACAGCGGCCGCGACGTACGAGCCGATCCCGGGGAGCGTATACGATTGGTTGAGGACGCTGATCGCCTCGCTCGCCGCGAGGAAGAACCAACTCCCCCCGAAGCTCATCATCGCGTTCCAGACGAGGCCGATCATCCCGGCGGGAACCTCGAGCCGGACGAAGCGCTGCCAGAGCGGCAAGCGGTAGGCGGCCATCGCCTCGCTCAGATCTTGCGGCAGCGTGCGAAGCGACTGATAGAACGAGAACGCCATGTTCCACGCCTGCGCCGTAAAGATCGCGAAGATCGAAGCGCATTCCAGTCCGAGCAGACTGCCGGGGAAAAGCGCGATGAAGCCCGTGACGGTAATCGAGAGGAACCCGAGGACGGGAACCGATTGCAGGATATCGAGCAGCGGGATCAGGACGCGTTCCGCGTACTTGCTGCGCGCCGCCGCGTACCCGTACACGAACGTGAAGACGAACGATGCCCCCAGCGCGATGAACATCCGCAGCGACGAGCGGGCGGCGTAGTAAGGAAGGTTGCGCGCATCGAGATCGACCGACGGAACATTTTTCGGCGGCGCGAACGAGACGAGCGCGCCGCTCCCGATCTTGGCGATGAGCGCGATCAGGCACAGGGTTCCCAGAATGACCGCAACGTCGGACAACCCGAAGGGCAGCCGCCGTAAAGCAACCCGCGATTGAAGCAGATATTGCATGTGAGGGTGGGACCTGCCGAGCGGCGCTTCGCGCCTAGTTCGTGAGTTTCATCGTCCAGCGGACGATTCCGGACCCTTCCCACTGCGGCCGCATCTGCGCCTCGCGCGCGATGAGGCCGAACTCCGTGTTCTCGCGCAGACTGTGCGCGATCATCTCCTTCGCTCCGCGCGCCTTCAGCTCACCGGCGACTGCCGCGAGGAGGCCGCCGCCGATCCCTTCGTGACGGTGCCCGGGCCGCACGACGACCGCGAACTCCGCGGTACCCTCGTCGTCGATAAACGCGTGGGCTGCGCCGACCGCTTCGCCTTCATCGAGTGCGATGATCCCGACGCGCCGCGGGCTCGGCTGCACGAACGTCGCCACTTCGAGCTCTTCGGGCGACGGGACGACGTGAAAGAAGCGATAGTACCGGTCGCGATCGCTCAAGCTCTCGAGCAGGTCGCGATAGAGGGCCTCGTCCTCGGGACCGATCGTGCGGGTTTGCAGTTAGGCGCTGAGGTCGCGGCGAGGACCGAGCCCGAACGGATCGTCGTCGCTCGGGAGCGGCGGACGCAACGGAACGACGTTGTTGGGCTGCGGCGTCATCAGGGACGTTGCGTTCCGTTCGGCCGCAAAGCCGAACACGTCGTCGGGCGAGTACGTCGATTGTGCGGGCGCCGGCGGCTTCGAAGCGTAGCGCGCCGCGGTCGGCACCTCGACCGACGCGTATTGGGGGAGCGAGATCTCGCGGCGCGGCGTCGCGCGATGGGCGAGGACCCGGCCGTGGATCCGGACAGCGTGACGGATTGCGGCCGGCGTTCCGTTCAGGCGCGGTACCGAGACGCGGTGGCGCTTGTGCGCGCCGGCGACCCGAAGCGTTCGCAACTGGTGCTCGTGGATGAAGCGCGCGACCTCTTCTTTGAGAAACGTCGGGAGCTCGACGAAGGTGACCCCGAAGAGCGGCGCGCCGCTGCGGGTGTTGCCGATGCGCTTGACGACCCGCGCCCGCGCGTGAATCCGCTCGTACGGACGCGTCGCAGCGCCCTTCTTGATCCGGCGTTCTCCGAACGGGGTGATCTCGAGAACTTCTTTCGCTTCGACCTGCGTCTCGTGCGATTCGGGGAGCGAGAAGGCCAGCTCGAGATCGCAGCCTTCATCGACGTCGCCCGCGAGCATCAACAGCATCCCGCCGACGGATATATCGCGCGCTTCGCCGCGCAGCGACGCCCACCGTCCGCGTTTGTTCGCGCGGACCGCGACCGGAAAGTTCGCGACGACCCGATACGCTTGGCGTTTTGCGGCGGCGGCGGGATCGTCGTCGTCATCGTCGGTGACTGCGGCGGGCGCGGCGGTGATTTGCGGCGTCGCCGGTGCGGGAGTCGGCGAGGCGACCTGCGCCGGAGCGGCTTTGCCGTTCTTGCGGCGCCGGTGCTCGAGCAGATCGTTCACCAAGCGCAGTCGCATGTCGTCCGGCATCGTGAGCTGGATCCCGTATTCCGCCGTCTTCTTATCCATCATCTTGACGTCGGCGACGTGGCCGTGCACGACGATCGGATCGCGCGAATGCCCGATCCACTTGAACGAGAGTCCAGCCTGCGGCGGAAGGATCACGTTCGCGCGGAAGCGCGCACCGGCTTCGGAAAGCTCGACCAGCGTCAACTTGACCTGGCGGTCGAGATCTTCGAGCCGGACGGCGATTTCGGCATTGAGACCGAGCGTCAGTGCGTCGCTCTGCGGATCGGTCCCGCCACCGTTCAAGGTGGCTGAGATCCCGCAGCAGCGGAACGTGGTTTCATCGGAAAAACGTGAACGGAACGTAGGCTTCCCTCCGCCCTATTTGCATCGGCCCCAGCGACCGGGATTCTTAGGGAGGGGAACCCTGGCCGGGCTACGCAGACCCCAGCCGGAAAGGTGTGAGGATGAGCCATCTGCTCGAGCGACGTTTCGTCCAGTGCCCGTTCAGCCGCGCCGAGGGGTACCTCGCGGAATCGCTCAGCGCCGCGTCGGAATCCGGCCACCCCGAGACCATTCGGCTTCACGTGACGTTTCGCGAGATCAACCTCGAAAAGGACGTGCTCGTCAGCTACGCGCCCGGCCAAGATCCGATGCATCTCGAGCACCCGTGGAAGATCACGTGGGTGCCGGCGGGCGGCGGGCCGTACCCGGACTTGAACGGAACGCTGACCGTGCGTGCCGCCGAGGATTACTCGAGCTGTAACCTCGAGCTCGAAGGCGATTACGAGCCGCCGCTCGGTGCGCCCGGACAGGTCTTCGATGCGCTCGTCGGGCGTAGGATCGCGACGAACACCGCTCAGATT
>JAFAMS010000353.1 GCA_019233165.1 Vulcanimicrobiota bacterium
GCTCTCGCACGAGCTGCAGCACTATCTCCACAACGTCAACAAATACTACGGGCCGCTCGCGACCGGAAAGCAGACGGCGCTCGACGCTCCCTGGATCGACGAAGGCTGCTCGATGCTCGCCGAGGACATCGCCGCAAACGGCAACGCGATCGACACGCCGGCGTACGCGTACTTGTACTTGCTCGAGCCGTCGCAATTCTCGCTCACGTCGTTCGTCGGCTATCAGCCCAACCCACTGACCGGGACCGGACCCTACGGCCTCTACTATTACACGGCGGGAAATTACGGCGCGGCATATCTCTTCGTGCGCTACCTGTACGACCGCTTCGGTGCGGCGGCGCTGCACGCGATCTACAACGACTTCAACGTCGGGGTCGTCGCCGGTGAGTCGAACGTGAACCCGGTCCTCGCCGCAGCGAACGGCGAGCCGTGGCCGCAGCTCTTCGGCGAGTGGGCGGTCGCCGTCGCCGCACAATCGACGGGGATCACGACCGATGCCCGCTACGGCTTTGCACCGTCGGTCGTCCTGCGCGGTCACGTGCAAATCCCGTCGCGCCGTTCGCCGCCGCTCAACGTGCGCACGTTCGTATTCGGCGGGCCGCAGCCGCCCGAGACGTTCGACGCGTCGGGGAATTTCCTGGGCTACGTAACGCTCAGCGCGAGCTCCGCACCCTCGGTCCGCGCGCTCGATGGAGCCGTGAACTTCTTCAACGTCGCGCCGGCGGCCGAGGGCGCGACGCTACGCGCGAACGTCGGCGCGCTCAACGCGGCGCGCGGCGCGCTCGTGCAGGGAACGTTCCCAACACCGCAGCCGACGAGTTTCTAGCACAGCCGGGCCTCAGCAAGGCGCTGTAGAACGGAGTCGCAATGGCTTGGCCTGATCTGGTAATCGTCGCGATTCTGGCGATCGGGGCGCTAAAAGGTTGGAAGCGCGGACTCGTTTCGGAGATCGGCGGGTTCATCGAGATCGTGCTGGCCTTTTGGGCCGCCTTCCACTACAACGGAGCGTTCGACGGGCTCGCGACCTCGTTCGCAAAAGCCGGTCCCGGCTCGGCGCACATCATCGGAATGATCGGGTTCGCGATTGCGATCTATCTCGTGCTGCTCGCGATCTCGCTCGCGCTCGGGCTCGTCGTGAAGCTGCCGGTTCTCGGAATCGCGAACAACGTTCTGGGGATACCGATCGGCATCGCCAAGGCGGCCGTGCTGGTGTGGGCGATTCTGTACGTTGCGCTGTTCTTTCCGCTCCAATCCGACGTTCGCGACGATCTGCGCCGCTCGTCGCTCGTTCAGCTCGAAACGCAGCCCAACGCGCAAGTCGATTCGGCGATCGTCTCGACGATGCCGTGGTTCATGAAACCGTTCGTCAGCGGGTTCTTAAAGGGCCATCGCGTGTAGGCCGTGCTTGAAGACCTCACGCGCGGCGCCGACGCCGGCGCCTAGATCGACCGGATAGCTCTGCCGCTCGAGGCCGTCCTCGAACGACGCGAGCATCGAGAGAATATTGTCGCGGGTGATGTCGCCCATCGTCCCGATCCGGAAAATCTTTCCTTTGAGCTGCTGCTGACCGCCGGAGAGCACGTACCCCTGGTCGCGCGTCGTTTGGAGAACCGACGACGCATCGACGCGCTCGGGGCAGTGAATCGCGACGACGGTGTTCGAATGATACGGCGGCGTCGAAAACACGCGCAAGCCGATTGCGACGGCGGCGTTACGAATTGCGTGCGCGTAGAGCGCGAGCCGCTGATGGACTTTCTTCTCGCCGTCGCGCTCGTACAGATCGAGCGCGCGCTCGAGCGCGAACATCACGGAGACCGGCGGCGTCCACGGCGTCTGCCCGATCTTTGCGAACTCCCGCGCGCGCCGCAGATCGAAATAGAAGCGCGGCGCATGGTTCTTCTCCATCTTTTCCCACGCGCGATCCGAAACCGCGACCATCGAGACCCCGGGCGGTGCGGCCAGGACTTTCTGCGTCGCTGCGACGACGACGTCGAATCCCCAGTCGTCCATCAAGAACGTGCTGCCGCCGAGTCCGCTGACGCTGTCGACGACGACGAGCGCCGGATGCTTTCCGATCGCGGTCGAGAGCGCGTGCATCTCGTTCTGTACGCCCGTCGAGGTCTCGTTATGGGTGAGGAAGATCCCCTTGATCTCGAATTCGGTGTCGGCGCGCAGGCGTTCGCCGAGCGCGGTGTGATCGACGCCGCGCCCCCACTTCGTCTCGAAGATCTCGACGTCGCAGCCGATCGCCTTCGCAATCGTCACGAGGCGATTGCCGAAGACGCCGACGGGGCACGCGAGAATCTTCTCGCCGCGGCCGAACAGATTCCAAACCGCGGCCTCGAGCCCACCGGTCCCGGAGGCGCCGAGGAACATGATGTCGTGACGCGTCCCGAAGAGCGGGCGGAGCCGCGACGACGTGCGTTCGAGCATCCGCTTGAACTCGGGACCCCGATGATCGATCAGCGGCCGCGTCATCGCCTCGAGCGTCGGCGGCGGAACGTTGACCGGACCCGGTATGAAAAGGAGCGACTGCGTCTTCGATACGGGCGGTGCCATGTTCGGCCCCTTTCTTTGCCGGCGAGGAGGCACCCCGCTTTTCCGGGGGAACGCCCCGGCGATGATTCCTCGCGAAGTCCGGCTGACGACACTCTCCTCGACGTCGGGTTGAGCGAGCAAAGTCGGCTCCGCCGACCTCGCGCAGGTCCTGCGCGGCTTGCCCCAATCCCAAGACGTCAACGTCCTCGTCGGCCTCGCGACGCGGGATGACGCCGGCGTGTACAAGCTGCGCGACGATCTCGCGGTCGTGCAGACGGTCGATTTCTTTACGCCGGTCGTCGACGATCCGTACGACTTCGGTCGCATCGCGGCGGCGAACGCCCTCTCCGACGTCTACGCGATGGGCGCGACGCCGATCACCGCGCTCAACATCTGCGCGTTCCCCGTCGAGGAGCTCGATCTCTCGATCTTGATCCGGATCCTCGAAGGCGGGGCAGCGATCTCCGAGCAAGCCGGCGTTGCGCTGCTCGGCGGACATACGATCAAGGACGCCGAGCCGAAATACGGGATGGCGGTAACGGGAACGGTTGACCCTAGCAAAATCGTTACGAACGCAGGTGCCCGCCCCGGAGATCTTCTGATCCTCACCAAACCTCTCGGGACGGGCATCCTCACGACCGCCCTCAAGCGCGAGCGCATCGACGCCGCGGCGCTGAAGCCGGCGGTCGACGCGATGCTGACGCTGAACGACGCGGCTTCGCGCGCGATGGTCGAAGCCGGCGCGCACGGCGCGACCGACATCACCGGCTACGGTCTGCTCGGGCACGCCGGCGAGATGATGGAAGCCTCGCACGTCGCGCTCGAATTCGATGCGTCGAGAATCCCGGTCTTCGACGGCGCACTCGAACTCATCGCTGAGGGCGTGGTCCCCGGCGGCACGAAAGACAACGCCGCCGCACACGCAGCGTTCACCACCTTCGCGAGCGGCGTCGAACCGGCCGTGCGCACCCTGCTCTCCGACGCGCAAACCTCCGGAGGGCTGCTGATCGCCGTCGATGCGGCAAACGCCGAAGCGCTGCGCGCGAAGATCGGACCGGCGGCGCACATCGTCGGCCGCGTCCGCGAGGGAACCGGGATTAGCGTAGCCGGATCGTCCCCCCAATAGCCGCGACCATTGCGGCGCCGATCGCGACCGGTATGAACGCGGTCGCGGGGATTCCGGTTGCGTCCCACAATGCGCCGCCGGCGAGCGTTCCCGCGAACGAGCCCAGATAGCCGATCGTAAACATCCCAGCCGAGAGCCGGTGCACGTCGGCGTGCGGCGTGAGCATCGGCGGGAGCGCGACGATCATCGCCAATCCGATCGCCGAACACAAACCGCAGATCGCAACGCCCGCAATCGCCAGCC
>JAFAMS010000381.1 GCA_019233165.1 Vulcanimicrobiota bacterium
CGGGATCAGCACGAACATGGGCGCCGAATCGACGCTGGCTTACCTCGCGAGCGCGATAGCCCTTGCCGAACCCCGCGGGCAGGGGTTGCGAGGCCGGGTCAGGCGCTCTTCATAAACTAGGCCACGGAGCCTGGCGCGTCGAAGTAAAAGCGCGATGATCGTACAAACTGAAGAGCTCAACGGCGCCCAGTTAGCGGCGGTTGAGCACACGGATGGCCCCTGTTTGATCTTTGCAGGGGCGGGCAGCGGGAAGACCCGCGTTTTGACCCACCGCATCGCATACCTGCTCGAAAAGAAAAAAGTATTTCCCGATCGGATCCTTGCGGTAACGTTCACGAACAAATCCGCAGGAGAGCTGAAGAGCCGCCTCGAGCGGATGATCGGCGACGCGGCGCAAGATTTGTGGACGGGGACGTTCCACTCGATTTGCGTTCGCATGCTGCGTCGAGACGGCAAGAAAGCCGGCATCTCGTCCAATTTCGTGATCATGGACGAAACCGATCAGCGTCAGATCATTAAGGACGTCTTGCACGATCTCGATTACGACGAGCGGCAGATCACGCCCGGGCAAGCGCTTTCCGAGATCAGCAAGGCGAAGAACCAGCTCTTGACCCCGGATCAGTACGAGGAGAAGAATACCTCGTTCGTCGCCGAGCGTTTCGCCGGCGTCTATCGCGAGTACGAGCGGCGGCTCGCCGAGAGCAACGGGCTCGACTTCGACGACCTGATCTTACGGACGATTCGACTGCTCGAGGCCGACGAAGACGTCCGCACGCGCTATCAGAACAAGTTCCGCTACATCCTGGTCGACGAATACCAGGACGTGAACTACGCGCAGTATCGTCTGTGCGCGATCTTGGCCGACGAGCACCGCAATCTGACGGTCGTCGGCGACGACGATCAGTCGATCTATTCGTGGCGCGGCAGCGATTACAAGATGATCCTGAACTTCGAGCGCGACTTCAAGGGCGCCAAGGTCTTCAAGCTCGAGGAGAACTACCGCAGCACGCAGTCGATCCTCGATGCGGCGAACGATCTCGTCGCCAACAACAAGTCGCGTCATCCCAAGCGGCTGTACACGAATCGCTCCGAGGGTGAGAAGGTCACCGTCTACGGCGCCGAGAGCGAACGCGCCGAAGCCCGTTACGTCATCGAGAAGGTCAAGGAGCTCGTCCACGACGGCGCGTCCTATCGCGACGTCATGGTGCTCTATCGGACGAACGCGCAGTCGCGCGTCTTCGAAGAGGCGATGCTCGCAGAGGGGATCCCCTACCGCGTCGTCGGCGGCGTCGGCTTCTACGCGCGTGCGGAAGTTAAAGACATGCTCGCGTACCTGCGCTACATCGTCAATCCGGCCGACGCCGTTGCGTTCCGCCGGATCGTGAACGTACCGCGCCGCAGCATCGGTCAGCAAACCCTCGCCTCGCTCGTCGAAGCTGCGAACGGGATGGGGATCTCGGTCGGCCAGGCGGTCTTCGATCGCGACCTGCTCCGCCGCGTCGTCCCGAAGAAGCAGCGCGAGCTCGAGCGTTTTGCCGAGCTGATCGAAAGCTTGCGCTCGCGGCGCGAGAGCTTTTCGATCTCCGATCTCCTCATCGCGGTGATGGAGGAATCGGGCTACGTCCGCGAGCTTCGGGCCGACGATTCGGCCGAAGCACGGGGGCGCCTCGAGAACCTGCAAGAGCTCATCGGCGTCGCGCGCGAGTACGAAGGCGGCGAGGTGCCGGGGACGCTCGAGGACTTCCTCGCGAACGTCGCGCTGATCAGCGACCTCGACGCGCTCGATCCCGAGACGTCGTACATCACGCTGATGACGTTGCATTCGGCGAAGGGTCTCGAGTTTCCGATCGTCTTTCTGACCGGTCTCGAAGAAGGCGTCTTCCCGCACACGCGGGCGCTGACGGACTTGGACGAGCTCGAAGAGGAACGCCGGCTGGCGTACGTCGGGGCGACGCGCGCGATGGATCGTCTCTTCCTCTCGTACGCGATGCGCCGTTCGCTCTTCGGGAACACGTTCTCGCATCCGAAATCCCGCTTCATCGACGAGATGCCGACGGTCGACCACATCGGCGGCGTCGCGACGGTCCAGCGGCCGCAGGGCGGGCGTTGGCGCGAGGTCGCGATTCATGAGAGCGCGGGCGCCGGGATCAAGATGAACCTCAAGCAAGGCGACAAGGTCCGTCATCCCAAGTGGGGTGAGGGGACCGTCGTCGACGTGGTCGGGGCCGGGGGCGACGGCTTGCTCACCATCAACTTCCCCAACGTCGGGCAGAAGATGCTGATGCTCAAGTACGCACCGCTCGAGAAGGTTTAGCGAGGCCGGCAGCAGTTCGATGCGCGTCGGCGTTGCAGGCGCGCTGGGAAAGATGGGGCGCGTCACATGTACCGCAATCGCGGGAGCGCCCGATCTGGAGCTCGTCGCAGGTTTCGCGCGGCGCGCGGGCGCGCTCGAGAGCGGTCTCGATCTCTTCGACGATCTCGACGCGTTCTATCGGCAGCCAATGGACGTCGTCGTCGATTTCACGACCTACCCGGCGACCGTCGACGTCGCGCGCAAGGCGGTCGCGGCGGGCGTCGCGCCCGTAATCGGAGCGACCGGCTGGAAGCCGCAGGACGTCGTGGCGCTCCGGGATGCCGTCGCACGAGCGCAGCTCGGCGCGCTGCTCGTCCCCAACTTTGCAATCGGCGCAGTCATCCTGATGCGGCTCGCCGAGCTCGCGGCGCCGCACTTCCGCGGCGTCGAGATCGTCGAGATGCATCACGAGACCAAAAAAGACAAGCCGAGCGGGACCGCGCAACTCACCGCGGAGCGGATCGAGGCGGTGGCGCCG
>JAFAMS010000394.1 GCA_019233165.1 Vulcanimicrobiota bacterium
CGGGCCTCGCGCTACGCCTCCGAGCGCGTCGTCTTCGGTCGCCCCATTGGGATGAATCAAGGCGTCCAGTTCCCGCTCGCACAAGCCTACGCGCAGCTCGAGGCCGCCAGTCTCATGCGCTGGAAAGCTGCGGCGCTCTTCGATGCCGGCGAACAGCCCGGCTTCGAATCGAATGCCGCAAAACTGCTCGCCGCGCAGGCGACGTGGGCGGCGGCTCAGGCGGCGATGGATACGTTCGGCGGCTACGGTCTCGCCGAGGAGTACGGAATCGAACGGAAGTTCCGCGAGGTCCGCCTCTATATGGTCGCGCCGGTCGCGAACAATCTGGTTCTGGCGTTCATCGGCCAGAACGTGCTGGGGATGCCGAAGTCGTACTGAACCTCACCGGCGCGACCGGTGGCATCGGTAAAACGGTCGCACTGCGCTTCGCGAGCGAAGGGTACGACGTCGCTTGCATGGATCTGCCGAGCGCCGAGCAGGAGGGCGCGGAGCTCGTCGCTGCGATACGGGCAGCCGGGCGGAAAGCGGCGTTCGTCGCGGTCGACGTCACCGATTACGAGAGCGTCCGCGCTGCATTCGAGCGGGCGAACCGAGCGCTCGGGACGGGGACGGTGCTCGTGAACAATGCGGGAATCGCGGTGCGCGTCCCGGCGCTCGACCTCGAGCCGGCCGATTGGTCTCGCGTTTTGGCGGTCAATCTCACCGGCGCGTTCTATTGCGCTCAGCAGTTCGCGCGAGGGTTGATTGCGGCCGAGAAAGCCGGCGCGATCGTCAACGTCGCCTCGATTTTCGGGCTCGTCGCCGGGCCGAACCGCGCTGCGTATTCTTCGTCGAAAGCGGGGCTCGTGAACCTCACGCGCGTGCTCGCGTACGAGTGGGATCGCTACGGGATCCGCGTCAATGCGGTCGCGCCGACGTTCGTGCGCACTCCCCTCACGGAGCGACTTCTCGCCGAGGGGCTCGACGTGCAAAACCTCGCATTCGGAGAGAAGCTAGCGACGACCGCCGACGTGGCGGAAGCGATCTTCTTCCTTGCCGGGGCTTCGGCCGCAATGGTCAACGGGCACACGCTTCCGGTCGACGGCGGCTGGACGAGCTACTGAACCCAGGCCTCGGCCCACTCTGCGACGGCGCGGACGACGGGCTCCAGGCTCCTCCCGCACTCGGTCAATTCGTAGCTAACTCGGACGGGCCGCTCGTCGTGGACTCGCCGCGTAACGACGCCGGCTTCCTCGAGCTCGCGTAGCCGCTCGGCGAGGAGGCGGTCGGAGAGGCCCGGGACGCCGCCCAAGATTTCGTTGAAGCGGCGCGGGCCGGCGAGCAAGATTCGCAAGATCGCCCCGACCCAGCGACGGCCGACCAATTCGGCGGCGAACTGGTATCGCTGGCAAAACGGACTGAGCGCGTCCGACCCTTCGCTTGCTCTGTGAAGCGATAGGGCGGCCGGTTTCTTGCGAAGATGCATAGCCATAAAATTGATTAGGAACCCACTTGACGTAAGTATAGCATACTGCTATTCTGTGTGTAACCTACTTTAGATTAGTTGGAGACCACATGGATATCGCATTGCTTCTCGTTCGGGTCGTGATCGGGCTCGGCTTCGCGGCTCACGGCGCCCAAAAACTTTTCGGCTGGTTCGGCGGCTACGGGATTGCCGGAACCGGCGGCTACTTCGAAAGCACGCTCGGGTTCAAACCCGGCGCGTTCTTCGCTGCCGCGTCGGGATTCGCCGAGCTTGCCGGCGGGCTGCTCCTTGCGCTGGGGCTCTTCGGTCCGGTCGGTCCGATGTTCGTCGTTGCGGTGATGCTGACGGCGATGTTGACCGCACACAAAGGTTGGTTCGCGCCATCCGGGATCGAGCTGCCCGTCGCGTACAGCGCGGTCGCCGTCCTTGTCGCGATCGCCGGACCGGGCGCGTATAGTCTCGATGCGGCGCTCGGTTTGGGTGCGATCTGGACGACGAGCCTCTCGTGGAGCGCCCTCGGCCTCGGCGTGCTCGGCGGTCTTGCGAACGCCGCGCTGCGCCGCAAGCCCGTCGCTACGCAGCAGCCCCAAGCGTAACGACGACCTTCCCCTTCACGCGGCGTTCCCGCAGCGCGTCAATCGCACCCGCGATTCGCTCGAACGGGAACGTCGCGTCGACTGCGTCGTCAGGCACTACAGCTCCCCGAGAGCGCGCGGTGCGCGACGGCGTTCGAGCTTTAGGCCGGCCTTTTGCGCCTCGATCTCCTTGAGAATCCGCTCGCCGCGCTCGGTGAGGCGTTGTCGCCACACCTTCTCATATGGTCGCAGCGTGTCGGCGATCGTTTGCGCGACGGCAAGATTCCGGAACCACTTATGGTCTGCCGGGACGACGTACCAGGGAGCCTCGTCGGTCGAGCACTTCTCGAGCGCGTCCTGGTAGGCGTCGATGTAGTCGTCGTACTTGTCGTACGCTTCCCAGTCCGTAACCGACAACTTCCACGCCTTCGATTTGTCGTCTTCGCGCGCCAGCAAACGCTTTTTCTGTTCCTCTTTCGAGATGTAGAGGAAGAATTTCATCACGATTGTGTTGTTTTCGCGCACGAGCATCCGTTCGAAGTCGTTGATCCGCTCGTAGCGGTCCTTCCAGAGACTCTTGGGGACCAGGTCCTCGACGCGGGTGACGAGCACGTCTTCGTAATGCGATCGGTTGAAAATTCCGACCCATCCGCGCGCCGGGGCGACGCGGTGCACCCGCCAGAGAAAGTCGTGAGCTTGTTCCCGCGGGTTCGGAGCCTTGAACGACTCGACGCGCACCCCCGCCGGATTCAACCGCGACATCACGTGCTTGATCGTTCCGTCCTTGCCGGAGGTATCGATCCCTTGGAGCACGATCAGCACCGCGTTGCAGTACGCCGCGTAGAGAAGCTCCTGGAGCTCGGGAAGCTGCGAATCGAGAATCCGCTCGAAGTCGGACGCCGCTTCCTCGCGCCGCACGTGCGCCGTGTCGCCCGGATCGCAGTCGGCTAGGCGGAATTTCTTACCCGGTTTGACCGGTTCGAGCAGTGCCATCCCCACGTCTACGACGAAGGGTGCCGGCATGCCTGACGACCGACCCGACTTCCCCCTCGAGAACCTCCGCGCGGCGGTACCCGGGAATCCCGGCGCTCAAGCGGAGATCGACGCTCTCCATCGCGAGCTCGCCGCGGAGCGTCCTGCCTCCGCGAAGATCAAAGCGCACGTGGAGTCGCTGCAAAAGCACGCTCCGCTGAGCACGCTCGTCGCGAACTGGTTCGAAGATCCGCGAACCCAGACGTTCATCCAGGAGCTCACCGCCGCCGGTCTGTAGCGGCTAGACGAACTTCCCGGCGTACTCCTCGAGCGTCGCCCACGCTTTCTCGCCGAACTCGTTCTTCCATCGCGTGTAGTATCCGTTCGCGACGAGCTTCTTCTTGAACGACGCCACGTCGACCGGATTGAAGCTCAGGCCTTGGCGATGCAGCTTGTCCTGTACCGAGCCGGACTGGATGTCCGTATCGCGACGCTCGTCGACGGCGGCTTGGTTGAGCTCGCGCGCGACGATCGACTGCAAGTCCGGGGAGAGCCGCTTCCACGCATCGTTGTTGATCAGCGTCCAGTAACCGCTCCACATGTGGTGGGAGAGGCTGCAGAACTTCTGAACCTCGTAGAGGCGGAGCGTCTCGATCGTCAGCAGCGGATTCTCTTGCCCGTCGACGACCTTGGTTTGCAGCGCGGTGTAGAGCTCGCTCGCGGCGATCGCCGTTGGCGATGCGCCCAGCGACTGGAAGGTGTCGACGCGAATCTTTCCCGGCGAGACCCTGATCTTGAAGCCGGCGAGATCGTCGACGTTGCGGATCGGTTTCGTCGACGTCGTCAGGTCACGAAAGCCGTTTTGCCAGATTTTGTCGAGGACCCAGCTCGTCGTGGACTTGATCGCATCGCGGATGACGCCGCCGAGCTTTCCGTCCATCGCTTTGAAGACGGCGGCGCTGTTCGGGAACGCGAACGCGACGTTCTCGATCGCGCCGACCGGAACCGTCGTCAAGAAGGCACCCGGGAACGCCAAGATCTCGAGCGCTCCCGAGCGGAGCTGCGTGAGCATCGCCGGATCGCCGCCGAGCTGGCTGTTGGGGAAGAGACGGACCTGCACGCGGCCGTTCGTCGCCTTGAGAATCCTCGCCGCCGCCTCGACCGAGCGCACGTTGAGGGGATGGTCGGCCGGCAAGTCGTGCCCCATTTTGAAGTCGAACTGCGCGGCGCGCGCCGGCGTGATGATGCCGATCCCGGCGAACGTGGCTGCTGCGCCTGCGGCGAACGCCGCGCGAGTCGTCATGCTTGTTCTCCTTACGGTCTGGAAGCGGTTCTCGCGTCGTCTCGGGCGAGTTCCTGGTGGTGCATGTCCGTCACGAACATGTGGCCGGGCTCGTGAACGATCACGTAAGGCAGCCGGCTCTCGATCGCGACGTTCTGCGGCGTCACGCCGCAACCCCAAAAAACCGGGACTTCTCCGCGCTCGATCGTAACGGGGTCTCCTTCGTCGGGTTGTTCGAGCCGCCGGATACCGATCGCGTCGGGATCGCCCCAATGCACGGGCTCGCCGTGCGCGGCGCGGTACGGCCGCGTCAACTCGCGAACCGTTTCGACGTCCTCGGGCTTGAACGGGCGCATGCTCACGATCATATGCCCCCAAAGCCTGCCGGCGGGCATCAATCGCAGCGAGGTGCGATACATTGGTACCGATTTCCCCTCCGCGTGGTGCCGCATCGAAAAGCCGGCGGAGACGAGCGCGTCTTCGAACGTATACGAGCATCCGATCAGAAACGCGACGAAATCCTCGTGCCACAAGTCCAGGATGTCGGTGCGCTTCTCGAGCAGCAATCCTTTGCGATACACTCGGTATTTCGGAAGATCGGTTCGCAGGTCGGCATCGGGCGCGCACTCCGGATGGAAACGGCCGACGGGCAGCTTCTCGATCAGCGCGCAGGGGACGGGGTTGCGCGCGCACAGATCGGCCATGTCGCCCGCCGCGTCGCTCGGAACGACGACGAGATTCGTTTGCACGAATTCCGGCGCGAGACCGGCGGTCGGCCCGGCGTAATCCCCGCGACGGATCGCCGCGCGAATCTCGGCCGGCTCGCTCAGGCCGTTCACGGATGCGAAGGGACCGCCGGCACGGGCGTTCTGCGCGGCTGCGGAATTCCGCTGAGCGTGGGGCGTGGCGTCACCGTCGGTTCGGGCGTAAAGATTCTCCTGGGGGTTACCGTGGGATCGCTGGGATCGAACGGCGTCGGCGTCGTGACTGGGAGCGCTTGCGGCATCGTAACCGCCGCGACCTTTCGGACGCCATCGAACGCGATCTCTCCGCCGAGCGCGCGCACGAGCGGAGCGAGCCGGACGTAGATTGCCCCGTCACCGTCGCGTTCTGCAACGGCGTCGAACCGTAACACGATGCTCGTGCGGTCGCCGGCGATCAGGATCGAACCTGCGCCACGGTCGACGCGCACGAGTCGAGCCAAGCGACGCACGAATGGATCCAACGGAACGGTCACGGCTCCATCGACGACGCGCGCGGGACGACTCGCCGGTATGGGAACGCCGTCGAGGAGTACGGTCACCGCCATGAGCGCCATCAACACGCGTCGAAAGACTCACGGTGCAACGGCTGATACGCGGCTTTCGCGCGGCAGGGATTCGTTTTTCCCGGGATGGCTGCGCGTTCCTCGCCCAGTCGCTCGCGTACAACGCGATCTTCGCGATGATACCCCTCGCGCTTTTGGCAGTCGCAGCATTCGGTTTCGTTTACGGGACGCAAGAGGGCCAAGACCGGCTGCTCGCGACGATCGACGACATCGCGCCGAGCATTCACGATCTGTTCGCGGAGAACATCAAAAGCGCGGTTCAGTTTCGTGGAATCTCCGGGACGATCGCCATCGTCGCCTTGATGTGGTCCGGCAAGAATTTGTTTCAAGGGCTGGCCTACGCGCTCAATCGCGCGCTCGGCGTTCCCGCCGGACGGCCGATCGTCCACGACATCTTGCTCTCGATCGTGATGCTCCCCGCGATGGGCATCCTGCTCTTGCTCTCCACCCTCGTCCCCGTCATCGTGACATTCCTGGCAAACGTCGGTGGTATCGCTTCGCCGGCGCTCGCTCAGCTCGCGACCTACGGCGCCTCGATCCTGTTGGTACTCGTGGTCACGGCGACCCTTTACACCTTCCTGCCCAATCGATTCGTACCGTGGTACTTCGGGATTCCGGGAGGGATCTTTACCGCCGTCGCATTTCAAATCGCGCAGATTGCGTTCACGGTCTTCACCACGCACGTCAACCTCTTTCACGTCTACGGCGCCCTTTCGACCGTCTTCGCGCTCTTGTTGTGGTTTTATTTGATGGGCGCAATCTTTCTCTATGGCGCCGAGCTCAGCGCGGTGTGGTACGAGAACGAGAGACAGCCCGAGCAAGCGATGCAATAAACAGTAGGAAGGGCGGTTCCCGGCGAAGCTACGCCGGTGCACTCCCGTCTTCTGCTCTCGCTCGCTTTGGTGGCCTCGAGCATCCTATGGCTCGGCGCCACACCCCCCGCTCTACCGCCGCCGACGGCTGTCGTTTTTCCGCTCGTCGTCAACGGGGAGGCCGACAAAGACTCCGGGAGCCGGCTCGCGGTTCTCTTCGCGCAGCAGCTCGCGGACAGCGGCGTAAAGGTAGTACCGCCTCCGCCGGGGACGGCGCGAACCGACTATCTTTCGACCGCGCGCAAGATCGGTGCGGATTATTACGTAACGGGGTTCATCACGCCGCTCGGCGCGGAGGTGACCGTCGTCGAGCAGGTCGTCAGTACGACCAGTGGGACCGTCATCGCGAGTAATTCCGCGCAGCTTCTGACGTACGCAGACGCCAGCGGGCAAGGTGCAATCCTCGCCGCTTCCATTTTGCGTCACGCCGGACGCGCGCTTGCATCGCTCGGCGAGAACGCGCCGGCCGCCGCGACGCCGGCGCCAAAAGAATCGGGCAACGAAGCGAACCTGAACGGCCTCGGGAACATCTTCAAGCATAAGTCGAAAGCCTCACCTTCGCCGAAGCCGAGCGCCGCGGCGGTAGCAGCCGCGACGCCGGTGGCGACCGCTGCGCCGAAGCCGCAGGCGACCGCGATGGCCACGGCGCTTCCGCCGCCGGCCGCGACGCCCGCCGCCGTCGCCGTAAACGCACCTGCGGGAACGACGCAAGCGAATCGCGTCGTCATCTTCGATTTCGGCGGTACGGCAGCGAGCGATCGGCGCGCGTACGCACGCAACGATCTGCTGGCGCGACTCGGAAAGAGCGGCCAACCCGTCGCCGCCGTCGCCGCCTTTGCGCCCAGCGATCTGATTGCGAACGCCCCGGATTTGTGCACGAAGAACGGCGCGAAGGTCTTCGTCGACGGTCAGCTCGCGACGCGTGACGGCGACGGACAATTCGGGCCGAGCACGATCGCGCAATTCGACGTGCGGGCGATCGATTGCACCGGACGCGTTCTCTTCCAGGACCGTTTCGAGCGCGACGGAATGGGACGCAAGAACTGGGAACGTGCGATCGATAACGCGGTAGCTGCAGCCTTCTCACCGTTGGCACGCGTGCTGGGAACGGGCAACTAGCCTAGCCCGTTTCCGGTTCTCCCTCGACCAGCCCCGGCGGCAATTCGACGCGAACGATGCGCGCCGCGGGATCGACGTCGCGGACGAAGGCGCGCACGAGCGGAACGAGCGCGCCCCCTTCGAGCTGGAGCACGTCTTGTGCCGGATAGTGCAGAATGCGCGCGACGGTTCCGATCGGCCGTTCTTCTTGCAACACCGTGCAGCCGATGAGATCGTCGTCGAAATACTCGTTCTCGGCCAGCTCGATCGCCGACCGCGAGACCTCGACCGAAGCCCCGACGAGCGGCTCTGCGTCGCTTGCGTTTTCTGCGCCGTCGAACGACGCGAGTTGCAGGCTCTTATGCCGCCGCGTCGCGGAGATGCGAAGACTCCGCGGCGCTCGCGCGTCCTCGAACCTCAACGTCACCTCGAGCCCTGGGGACAGCGCGTCCTCACCGACTCGCGTTGCGAGAATCTTCACCTCGCCTCGCAAGCCGAAGATCCCTACGATGCGGCCTAGCGAGACCTCAGGCGTCGGTGACCTCGGCTTGCGCCTCCGATTCGTCGTGATCGTCGCCCTCGTGCGCGTCGCCGTCGACGTCCTCGACCTCGATGATCTCGACGCCTACTTTCCCCTCGGCGCCTGCACGCACGAGCGTTCGTAGCGCCTGCGCGACGCGGCCGGAACGGCCGATCACCTTGCCGATGTCTTCCTGATCGACCTCGAGCTCGAGGACGGGTCCACGATCGCCCGGGACCGTTTGGACTGCGATCACCTCCGGTTTGCTGACCAGCTTTTGCGCGAGGAAATACAGCAGCTCCGCGGCGCGCCGGCCGGCGACCGCAGCGTCGATAGGCTCGCGTTCGCGCCGCACCCTCCGCCCTCGGTCGCGGCGCTCCCCGCCGCGTTCCGCGCCGCCGCCACGCCTGCGCGGTGGGCCGCCTTCTTCGAGCTCGATGTCGTCGATGATCGTCTCGCCCGAAGCGAGCCGGCGGGCGCCCAGGGTCGGGCGGCGTTCCTCTTCTTCTTTCGGTTCGTCGTCGCCGAAGAGACCGAATTCGTCATCGAAAGCGCTCATTACGCGCCTTCCTTCGAGCCCTTCGGCTTCTTCTTCGTCGTGGGAATCGGCCCGCGTTCGCAGATTCCGCGCTCGGCGAAGAGACGGCGAACCGGTTCCGAGGGCTGCGCGCCCTTCGAAAGCCATTCTTTCGCTTTGGCTTCGTCGACGACCAGCGTCTTCGGCTCGGTTCGCGGATTGTAGTGGCCGAGAATCTCGATGAAGCGCCCGTCGCGCGGGCTCTTCGAGTCGGCGACCACGAATCGGTACGTAGGTTGCTTCTTGGCGCCCATGCGCCGGAGTCTGATCTTCACCATTGGAGTGTGCGTCTGTCTTTCAGCGTGTCCGTATGCGAGTGGGCGCTCATCGTCCCATGAGGCCCGCGAGCGGGAAGCGCGGCCGCTTCCCTCCCGAAAGTTGTTTCATCATCTGACGCGATTGCTCGAATTGTTTCACGAGACGGTTCACGTCGGCGACTTGCGTTCCGCTGCCGCCCGCGATCCGTTTGCGGCGGGAACCGTTGAGCAGTCCCGGGTTCGAGCGCTCGCGGCGCGTCATCGAGCAAATGATCGCTTCGATTTTGCTGAGGTCCCGCTCGTCGATCTCGGCATCGGCCGGGAGCGCCTTCGAGAGCCCCGGGATCATCTTGACGAGCTCCGCCATCGAACCCATCTTGCGTACCTGTCGCAGCTGTGCGAGGAAGTCGTCGAGCGTGAAGTCTGCCTTGCGCAGTTTCGCCGCCAGCTCGCGCGCCTGGTCCTCGGAGTAAACGGCTTGCGTTTTTTCGATCAGCGTGAGGACGTCGCCCATCCCCAAGATCCGCGAGGCAAGGCGGTCGGGATAGAACGGCTCGAGCGCGCTCAATTTCTCGCCGACGCCGATGAACTTGATCGGCGCACCGGTGACCTGATGGATCGAGAGCGCCGCGCCGCCGCGGGTGTCGCCGTCGAGCTTCGTCAGGATCACGCCCGTGATTCCGAGACGCTCGTCGAACCCTTTGGCGACGTTCGTCGCTTCCTGACCGGTCATCGCATCCGCGACGAACAGGATCTCGGCCGGATTCGTCGCGGACTTGATCCGTTCGAGCTCCTGCATCAAGGCGTCGTCGATCTGCAGGCGACCCGCGGTGTCGACGATGACGGTAGGGATCCCGAGCCGTCGTGCCTCAGCGACGCCGTTCGAAGCGATGCGGACCGGATCGCCGCTCCCTTCGGCGTGCACCGGAATATCGATTTGCTTTCCGAGCGTTTGCAGCTGCGCGATCGCGGCGGGCCGTTGGACGTCTGCCGCGACAAGTAGCGAGCGGCGTCCCTGTTCCTTCAAACGAAGCGCCAGCTTCCCGGCCTGCGTCGTCTTCCCCGAGCCCTGCAGTCCGACGAGCATGATCGTGGTCGGCGGCGCGTCGGCGAATTGCAGACGCGCTTGCGCTCCGCCGAGCAGCGTCACCAGCTCGTCGTGAACGATCTTGATAACCGATTGCGCCGGCGTCAGCGACGTCAAGACGTCGGCTCCGACCGCGCGCTCCCGGATCCGCGCGATGAACTCTTTGGCGACGCTCAGATTGACGTCGGCCTCGAGCAACGCGATGCGAACTTCACGCAACACCTCCGCGACGTCAGCCTCGGTGAGGCGACCGCGGGAGCGGAGCCGTTGAAAGATCGCGCTGAGGCGATCGGAGAGCGCTTCGAGCATAGGGTCCTAGCCGGTCGAACCTCCGGTGAGGGAGTCGACCTTTGCGACGGCATCGCCGACCGTCTTGATCTTCTCCGCTTCCTCGTCTGGGATGTCGATGTTGAACTCCGTCTCGAACGCCATCACCAATTCGACCTGATCGAGCGAGTCGGCGCCGAGATCGTCGGTAATCGACGCTTCGGGCGTGACTTCACTCTCTTCGACGCCGAGCTGCTCGACGATGATCTTCTTGACCTTATCGAAGGTCGCGGCTGAGGACATGGAGCTCCTTCCTTATCTTCATAGCGAAGGTTACGACGTAACGAGGCCGCCGTCGACGACGATCGTTTGACCCGTGATGTACGACGCGGCGTCGGAACACAAGAAGCGCACGACGCCGGCGACGTCTTCCGGTTTTCCCATGCGGCCGAGGGGGATCGACCCCAAGTACTGCGTCTTCGCTGACTCCGGCATCGCTTCGGTCATCGCCGTTTCGATGAACCCCGGCGCGACGGCGTTGACTCTTACCCCCCGCGACCCCAACTCCTTTGCCAGCGACTTGGCAAGACCGAGCAGTCCGGCTTTGGTCGCCGCGTACATCGACTGGCCGGCGTTCCCGGTCAGGCCTACGATGCTCGAGATGAAGACGATCGACCCGCCCCGCTGGCGCAGCATCGGTTTGGCGACGGCCGCCGAGAGGTGGAACGCTGATTTCAGGTTGACGTTGAGAAGTCGCTCCAGCTCGGAGGAGCGCAGTCTCAGAATGAGCCTGTCGATCGCCTGGCCCGCGTTCGCGATCGCGAAGTCGAGCCGGCCGAAGCTCTCGAGAGCGCCTTCGACGGCGCGATGGACGGCCTTCTCATCCGCGACGTCGGCGACGACGATCTCGGCTTTACCGGTGGGATGCGCGTCTTTGCAAGCCGCCAGCGTGTGAGAGAGCGCCGCTTCATCGCGTCCGAGAAGCGCGAGATCCGCGCCGGAGGCGGCGAACTCGATCGCAATCGCCCGGCCGATCCCGCGGCTCGCACCTGTAATGAGCGCCGTGCGTCCGGAAAATTCCATCAGTGCGCGGGAGCGGGTGCTCCGAGCTTCGCATGGAGCTTTTCGATTCCGGCTCGATCCGAGACGCTGACGATCTCCGGCGCGCCGGCGAGTCGCCGCAACATCGGACCGAGCACCGGACTCGCGCCGAACTCGACGACGAGATCGAGCTCGCTTTCCAAGAGGCGCAGAGACGTCGCGTGCCACAGCACTTCGGCCGTGACCGAACGAACGAGGTTCTCTTTGATGTGCGCGACGTCGCGGTACGGCTCGGCGTCGACGTTCGAGATGACGTCGAACTTCGGCAAGGCCACGCGCGCCCGCTCAACGTACGGCGCGAAGACCGGGACGGCGGGGTCCATTAATTCGCTGTGCCAGGCGCCCGCTACGTTCAAGGGCACGACCCGTTTCGCGCCCGCCTCCAAACACAAGTCGCCGGCGCGTCGAACCGCCTCGAGCTCGCCGGAGATGACGATTTGCGAGGGCGCATTGAAATTTGCGAGTTGAACGCGGCCACCGTCCGAACGAACCTGCTCGACCGCAGCCTCGATCTCGTCGGCGTCCAGCCCGAGAACGGCCGCCATCCCACCGGCCACGAGCTCGGCCGCATGTTGCATCGCGGTACCGCGCGCGTTGACCAGCGCGAGCGCTGCGTCGAAATCCAGCGACGCGGCGAGCACGAGACTGCAATACTCGCCGAAGCTGTGTCCCGCCGAAACGACCGGAACGAAGCGCCCCTCGTTTTCGGTGACCGCCGCGGCGAGCGCGCAGTTCGTCACGAAGATCGCAGGTTGGCTGTATTTCGTATCGCGCAGTCGCTCTTCGGGACCTTCGCGACAAAGCGCGAGCAAGTCATAGCCGACGATCGGCGCGGCGCGCTCGAAGAGCTCGGCCGCTGCCGGCGCCCAGGCTGCGATCTCGGCGCCCATTCCGACGACCTGTGAACCCTGCCCGGGAAAAATGACGCCGACGCGCATCAGGCGCGGCCTACGCCGCCCAGCGCCAGGCGACGGCTCCCCACGAAAGCCCGGCGCCGAATCCCGTGAATACGATCAGGTCGCCGTCTTTGAGCTTGCGGTCGCGGCTCGCTTCCGAAAGCGCGAGCGGGATCGAAGCGGCGCTCGTGTTCCCGTACTCTTGAATGTTCACGATGACTTTTTCGGGCGGCATCGAGAGCCGCTGCGCGGCGGCGTCGATGATGCGGCGGTTCGCTTGGTGCGGGATGAGATACGACAGATCTTCGGGCTTGAGGTTTGCGCGGGAGAGCGCGGTCAGCGACGATTCGACCATGCGGTTCACGGCGAACTTGAAGACCTCACGGCCGGCCATGTGAATTTTGTCGCCGTGCGCGGCGAGGATCTCCGGCGTGAGCGGCGTTCGCGAGCCGCCTGCCGGAAGGTAAAGCGTCTCCGGCGTCGTCCCGTCGCTCCCCAAATCGGCGGCGAGAAACGAGTCTTCGGACGACTCCTCGAGGATCGCCGCGCCGGCGCCGTCTCCGAACAGGATCGCAGTCGAGCGGTCTTGATAGTTCACGAGCTTCGAGAGCGTTTCGGCGCCGATCAACATCACGCGCTTGTAGACGCCGGAACGGATCAAGCTCGAGACGACGGTCAGACCGTAGATGAAACCGCTGCAAGCGATCTCGATGTCGAACGCCGGCTTCCCGGCGACGCCGAGCTTCGAGGCAACGATGCAGCCGGTCGCGGGAAAGGCAAAATCGGGCGTCACCGTGGCAACGACGTAGCAGTCGACGTCCTTCGGTTTGAGCGAGGCATTCTGCAAGGCCATCTTCGCGGCCGCGATCGCCAAGTCGCTCGTCGCCTCGTCCGGTGCGGCGATGTGCCGCCGCTTCATCCCCGTGCGGGTCGTGATCCACTCGTCGGAGGTGTCGAGGATCTTCTCGAGATCGTCGTTCGTCAGCACCTTCGCCGGAGCATAATGCCCCAGCCCGGCCATGCGTACGCCCATTTTAAAGGCGCTCCGCCCCAGGCTCCGCGCCCCCCATGCTCTGCATGGGGCCCCCAACTGTCGACCCCTGCATCATTTCGATAAACTCACGATTCCCCGAGGGGGGTCGTAATGCACTAGTGCTGGTGCTCCGCAGGCTCGTCTTTCGGCGTGACGACTTGGCGGCCGTCGTACATGCCGCAGTTCGCACAGACGAAATGCGGCCGCTTCGGCTGGTGGCACTGCGGGCACTCGACCGCGGTGACGGGAGAGAGCTTCCAGTTCGCCGCGCGGCGGCTGCGCGTCTTCGAGCGCGGGGTCTTCCACTTAAGGTTCGCCATGATCGCATCTACCTTCGTTGAGATTGCGCCCGCACTGCGGGCAGAGTCCGGGACAGTCCTCGGAACACAACGCTCCCATCGGGAGCGCCGTTACCGTCAGCTGTCGCACCAGGTCACCGAGATCGAGCCGTTCGCCGACGAGGACGTTTCCATCCGCGAAGGGGTCTGCTTCCTCGCCGGCAGCGACGCGCTCGTCGACGTCGAGGTGGAGCGGGATTCGAACTTCCCCGAGGCAGCGCCGGCAATCCGCCACGACCTCGGCGTCGATCGTCCCCTGGATCCGGATCCCCCGGTCAACGCCGCGCAAGTCGAGCACGACGTGCGCGGGCTCGACGAAGCGAAGCTCGTCAAAGGCCGGGACGTCGATAAGCGAATCGACGGCGATCGTTCGGCGACCGGGCCCCAAAAGGGCCCCGACGTCGAGCGTGTTCTTGATCGAGGAAGCCATGGAAACAGAGACCAGGGGCCCCCACGCGTGAGGACCCCTCAAACCGCATTATCGTATGCGCCGCCCCGGACCCTTGTCAAACCACAGCCCGGTCGCGATGGGAGGAGCGGGGCCACGGGGGCCCCGGAGGTGCGGAATGGGATTCAACTTGCTCGGAGCGCTGGCCGGAGCGGCCCAGGGCTTCGCGCTCGGCGGGCCGGCCGGCGCGGTCGCGGGCGGGATCGGGGGAGGCGCGCTCGGGAGCGGCGACCCGATCTCGTCGACCGGAAACGCCGACAACGGCCTCCTCTCCGGCTGGGAAACCGACGTCCTAGCGCAGCAGGACGCGATGAACCGCCAGATGGCGTATTTCCAGCTCGCGGTTCAGAAACAAGCCAATCAATTCAACATGATGACCGAAGAGAAGTCGGAGCTGCAACGCGAGCAAAACGCGCTGCGTGAGGTCGCGATGGAACAGCGCAAGGCCGACATCTCGATCACGCGGGAGTTCATCCGATCGATCGGCTGATACCGGTGCGGCCGCGCGTCCCGGTCGCCCGCGCGCCCGCATCGGCCACGATGCCCGGGGCGCGGCGGCCCTCGACGCGCCGACCGGCGACGCCGCCGGGCGCGCAAGATCAGACGCAGAGCATGCACGAGGCCGAGCTCCAGCTCGCGCTCGCGGCACAGGCGGCGCGGTTCGATGCGATGATGAAAGTCCTCGCCGAGCAGCAGCGCGAGATCAACGCGATCATCGACCTCGGGATGGCGCAGGCCAAGCGCGACGACCAGCTGATGAACGAATGGATTCGGCTGATCTAGGTGAACTTGTACGTGAACTCGCTGAATCCGACTTGACCGTCGAGCTCGCCGACCCGGTAGGTGGCGTTTATCGACTTCTCGTCATCGAAACCGAAGAGATTCGCCGGCAGCTCCGTCTTCGGGCGCAAGACGTAGAAGCTCGTGTCGGCCAGATACCCCGAGAACAGCTTGAGCTGATCGAGGTCGATCTCGTGCCGCGCAGAGATTTGCTGCAGGAATGAATCGGGGACTTGTTTGATCGCCCGCCACACGAAGGTCTCCAGATATGCGGCACGGACCGCGTATTCCATGATGCTGCGCTGCATCGTCCCAAACGAGCCGGAAGTGATCTCGATCATGCTTTGATAGTTCGTCCGCTGGAAGACAGGGCCGAGCAGGATCGCATCGACCGCCGATGAGACGGCACGTGCGACGTTTACCGGCGTGTTCGCCGTGACACCGCCGTCGACGTATTGGGTCGGGCGTCCCTGCACGTCGGGGAGAACGACCGGGTCGAACGCCAGGGGGACGGCGGCGGACGCGCGCAGCAGCTCGACCAGGATCGAACGGTCGGCTTCGCGGACCGCGACGTTCGGTCCGAGTGAGAGCTGAATGGAACGCAGCGCGAGGTCTCGCGATGTCTTCGAGAGAGTGTCCGGCAGTAGGTAGAAATACTCCACCTTCTGTTCCGAGAGATTCGTCACCGACCAAAAGAACGACGTGACGACCGGCCGCTTCAAATCGACGTATTGGAGCAACCATTGCTGCAAGTGGTCGCCGTCGAGGACGCCTTGCACGTTGCTCGTCGAGCCGAACGCGAGCGAGAGCGCCTGAGCGACGCGGCTGCCGACCCCCGCATTCGATTGAGCGATCTTTGCGAAGCGCGGCTTGAGGCGGATAACGTTCTGGGAAGAAATCGATTGCCAGATCCGGTCGAGCATCTCCCACTGCGCGGTCGCCACAAGGAAGCCGTTGAGCGCTCCGATCGATGCGCCGGTGACGAGCCCATATTGCGGCAGCGGCTCGCCTTCGCGTACGCCGGCTTTCGCTACGAGAGTCCGCAACGCACCGGCTTCGTACGCGCCGAGCGCGCCGCCGCCGCTCAGGACGAGCGCGCGCCGCAGCGTTCGCGGAAGCTGGGAAGCGTCGGTGGAGACTTGTGCAACTGCGGGGAGCGGACCGATCTCGGCGTGCAGCGCCGCCGCCATAGCCAAGAAGCTGCTGCGTGTAAGCATCACGCAGGCTCTTTCCGCACCAGCGCTTCAATCTCTTCGCGACCGATTCCAAGCAGCGTCGCGGCGGTACGAATATCGCTCCACG
>JAFAMS010000316.1 GCA_019233165.1 Vulcanimicrobiota bacterium
GTCGGCTGCATCGCGCGGTCCTCGATCAGACCGATGAAGAACGGCGCGCCCTCGCCGGTTCGCTCCTGATAGAACTCGACCGCATTATACGCTCCGCCAGGCTCCGCATCGCTCCACTCGTCACCGTCGACGTTCGCGTACCGCTTGCGAACGAGGCCGAGCCGGGGCATGAGCAGATCGTAGAATGGTTCGACCGCGGCGAGCGACCGGACGCGGGTGTCGACGTGGTCGAAGCCGTAGAAATTGGTCGCCATCGTCCCTCCCGGAGAGTCAAAATGTGCCGGAATATCAAAACGTTGCATAACTTCGCCCCGCCCGCGACGCACGACGAGATCCATGCGTCGGCGCTCCAGTTCGTCCGCAAACTCAGCGGTTTCACCAAGCCGTCGAAGGCGAACGAAGCGGCGTTCGAGCGTGCCGTCGAGCGCGTGACGGAGGCCGCGCACGAGCTTCTCCACGCGCTCGTGAGCAACGCGCCGCCGCGCGACCGCGAGGTCGAAGCCGCCAAGGCTCGCGAGCGGGCGAAGGCGCGCTTTTCCGCGGCCTGACCTACTCGTGGCTTTGCGGCGCGTTCCCCTTCATGCGGTAGACGAGACCGGTCTTCGTCGTCCCGAGGTAGAGCCAGCCGGTTGCGACTTGCTGCAAGCGGATGAACAACTCTTCGACCCGTAGCCTGATCTTCTCGTCGACGTCTTCGCGCCGGTCGAACTTCGCCTGATAAGCAAACTCGCCGCAGATCACCTTGTGATCGGCGAGCGTCCGCCAGAGCGAGATATTGGCCTTCGCGGTCCGGCCTTTGAAGTCGAGCGTGCCGAGGTCCATCAACACCTCTTCGACGAGCGTCGAGTTCACGAGCTCCACGCGCGCTTCAGCGGTTCCGACCAGGCCTGCGACTGCCGGCAGCACTCTTGCGATCGTCTGCAAATTGAGCGGATCCGCTTCGCGCACGGAGCTGACCGGGAAGATGCTATTGTGCGAAAACAGCAACCGATAGCCGCCGATCCGCTCTTTGAGTGGGAGCGCTTCGGACTTGAACTTCACGCGGTACGGTCCCGCGATCTTCGGGCGGACGTCGACCGCCGCGGCCTTGTTCATGTCGGGATGGCGAAACTTGAAAACGACCTCGGGATCGGAGATCGGGAAGCCGTCCTGGTATGCCGTCCGGAGGCGCAGAATGAACGAGTTATTGTAAAGGCGGAAATCCGGCGTGTCGAGGAATCGCACCTCGCGAATGCGCGGACGCATCGTCGCCAAGTCGAACGGCGCGTAGGTAGCGCCCTTGACCATTGCGGTCGCCTCACCGACGATATCGCTGAACATGCGGAAGCCACGGACCGAATCGAAAAAGTCGGGCTTGAGGATGAGCTTCGCGTCGAAGAACTGGACCTTGTCGTGCGGGTTGCCGTCCGCGTACGTCAGCGGTTTCTCGGTCGAAGCCTCCGGCGAGCCGTTGACGGTACCTTGGGTCTTCGTGGTGAGGTCCATAGACAAAATCTCCCGGCCTTTGCAGTGCCTATTACTTATCAGTGCCTTGGAAGGAAAAAGCCTCCAAAGACGCCGCAGCCGAGGATGAACAGCGACGGATTTATCTTGGTTCGGAGCACCAGCGCGAAAACGACGATCGCCAGGCCGATCGTGAGCGGCGTCGTCGCGGCGGTTTTCGCAATCGCGTAGACGCCCGAGCTCATCAGGCCGATCGAGACCGGCGCGAGGCCGTCCTGCACCGCCCGGCGCCAGGGCGTCTCGCCGATCCGATCCCAAACTTTCCCCGCGTAGTAACAGAGAACCGACGCGGGGACGAAAAACGCCAACAGCACGACGATCCCCGCCTCGAATCCCGCGATGCGATAACCGAGCAACCCGACCATCGACATGTTCGGGCCCGGCGCGACCTGTCCGAGCGCGAAGATGCGCGCGAAGTCGTGATCGGGCAAATGGTAGACCTCGAGCATCTGACGCTGCATCTCAGGGAGGATGGCCGAGCCGCCGCCGACGGCTTGGACCGAGAGCAGCGCGAACGTGACCGCAAGGCTAAACAGCAGGTTGTTCACGGGCCTCCTTGCGCGGACGATACGCGAAGATCGAAATCGCGCCGAAGACGATCAAGATGACGTAGAGCGGCCACTTCACGACGATCATCGCGACGAACGTGAGTACGATCACGGCGAGATCGAACGGCTTCGTGAACTGATGCTTGCCGGTCCGCACGGTGGTCGCGCCGATCAGCCCCG
>JAFAMS010000427.1 GCA_019233165.1 Vulcanimicrobiota bacterium
CGGTCTTCGTCGTGCAGCCGGCGAGCGGCGCGCTGATCTCGCCCTGGAATTTCGTCGCCTATCACGACGAGCTCTTCGGCGGGCTCAACTCCGTGATGTGTCCCGAGGGGACGCAACTCGGTTTGCACTTCCACGCCCGCAAGACGACCGAGACCAAAGGGTCGAAGGCGCCGATCCAGCACTACTTTCAGCGCTTCGCCGCCAAGGATCGCGCGTGGCTGAACGCGCAGCGCCGCTTCGTCATCCGTCACACGCCGGATGGACCGCAGCTGCACGATCTCGGTCAGCTCGTCCCGTAAACGCGCCGTGGGTCTCCCGCAGCAATCCCTGATCCCGCTTCTCCAAGATCATCGCGACGAGCCGTTCGCCGGCCCTGTTCTGCTTTTCGGAAATCCCGGCATGTCGCTTGGGCCGGACCGGGCCGTCGAGTTCTTGCGCGCGCAAGGGATCGAGCCTGAGCCGAGCGCCGTTCCACAGCTCGCCGGGATGGACGCGTCGCTCGCAATTCAGGCGCGCGTTTTCTTCGAGCTGCTCGGGATCCCCGACGTCCACATGCTGGATATCGATGGATACCAAGGAGCCGACGTTATCGCCGATCTCAATCAACCTGTGCCGGCCGAGCTGCAAGGGAGATTCCGGACGATCGTCGACGCGGGGACGCTCGAACACATCTTCGACGTGCGCATGTGTTTGACCAACATCGTGAAGATGCTCGCGGTCGGGGGACGGGTCGTTCACCAGAGTCCGTGCAACAATTACGTCAATCACGGATTCTACCAACTCTCTCCCACGTTGTTCTTCGATTACTACGGGGCCAACGGATTCGAAGAGACGCACGCCGTATTCGTCGCGCAGCCGGTGCAGCAGGCGCTGACGACCATGTGGAATTTCCTGCTCTACGAAGACCGGTTCTTCAGCGGCCTGAATTCGGTCGTGTGTCCCTCCGACACGCAACTCAGCCTCCACTTTCACGCAAAGAAGGCTCGCCCGTCTGATGGAGACAAGTTGCCGCTCCAAAACTATTTCCGCCGGGTCTTCGAGAACGACTTGGAGTGGATCTCGAACCAGCGGCATTACGTGATGGGGCATTCGACACAAGGTCTGAAGCTTGAAGAATTCGAGGTGAAGTGATGGAGGATCGCGTCCGAGCTTGGGTCGTACGCGACGAGAGCGTGCCGGCTTCAGCGAAGCAATTCGGCGTCAAGGACATCATCGACGTCGCCGGCTTTGCGACCGCCTACGGCGTCGACTTCGCGACGACGCATCCGCACGTCGATGCCTGGTGCGTCAGCGCGCTACGCGCCGCGGGGTGGAGGCCGGCCGGAAAAACGCACACGACGGCGTTTGCGTTCCGCGATCCGGCGATCACGCGCAATCCGCGCGACCTCTCGCGCTCGCCGGGCGGCTCGAGTGCCGGGAGCGCCGCGGCGGTCGGCGCCGGCGACGTCCCGCTCGCGCTGGGAACGCAGACGCTCGGCTCGGTGCTGCGCCCGGCGGCGTACTGCGGCGTCGTCGGTTACAAGCCGACGTGGGGGAAGATCCCGACGGTCGGAGTCTCGCCGTGCGCCCCGACGCTCGATACGGTCGGGCTTTTCGCCCGCGAGATGACGACGCTGCGCGAAGCGGCGGAAGCGTTGCTCGCGCTCGACGATGCCGGTTCGACGTCGCGCAATCCGCGTCTCGGTCTCGCGCTCGACTACATGCGCGAGCGGATCGAGCCGTCGACGCGCGCCGCGATCGAGCGCGCCGTGGCTCGCCTGCGGGAACGGGGCGTCGAGATCGTCGACCTCGCGCTCCCTGCATTCGTCGAAGAGTCGCTCGCGCACGCGCAACGGCTGCAGGCTGCCGAAACGTACGCCGCGACCGGCCGTTGGCTCGCCGGAAAACCCGTGCCGCCGTACGTCGCGGGGCTCTTGCGCGAGGGAAGCGAGATCGATGCGGCCGCGTATCGGGCCGAGCGATCGTGGCGCGAGGCGCATCGTCCGCGCGTCGCCGCGATCTTTTCCGAGCGCGATCTCGACGCGCTGATCGCGCCCTGCGCAAACCTCGCGCCCGAATTCGGGACGACCGGCGACCCGTCGCCGCTCGCGCCGTGGACGTTCTTCGGGCTTCCCGCGCTCGCGCTTCCCATCGGCGACGATGCCGCGACGAAGCTCCCGTTTTCGATGCAAATTCTGGGACCGTACGGCGCGGACGGCCCGCTGCTCGAGGTCGCGACGCGTCTCGAAGCGGCGCTCGCAACCCCTGAAACCGCGGCAGCCGGAGGACGGTCGTAGGCGACGCAAACACTACGACCATTTAGGGAGCGACATGGATTTAACCAAAACCTATCCGCGCAGCGTGCGTGAGAAATATCAAGGGCTGGTGCAACTCGGGCGGACGATCGACAAAGGGAAAGCCGAACTAGCCGGGACGCTCGGCGAATACCGCTACGACTGTCCGATGGATCAGCATCTGTTCGAGTATCTCGGGACGAACGGCAACGAGTTTCTCGACGCGATCAAGAAGGGCGATGCTGCAATCGAAAGCTTCGTGAAATCGCTGCTCGCGAAGAAGACGCCGGCGGAGATCGAGGAGTTCAACCGGGAGTGGCTCGACCACGGGCCCGCGCCCGGTTCCGACGGCGAAAAGTACTTCTTGAACCTGCGCAACGAGGTCGCGCCGGATCGCACCGACGTCAAGAGTTGGCCCGATCTGCTCGATCTCGACGAGAAGCGACCCGTTCCGCAACGGGCGCACGCCTAGCGCTGCCGACCTACCGGCTCGCCGTCGAATACGACGGGACCGAGTTTCACGGATTTCAGGTGCAGCCCGGGATCCGTACGGTCGGCGGCGAGCTGGAGGGCGCGCTCTGCGCGCTCTTTCACACGCAAATAGCGGTCTCTGCAGCAGGACGCACCGACGCGGGCGTCCACGCCAGCGGCCAAGTCGTTTCGTTCAAAAGCGAGCGCGAGTTTCCGGCCGGCCGGCTCGCGCTCGCCCTGAACGCGACGCTTCCCGACGACCTGAGCGTACGCGAGGCTGCTCTCGTGGAATCGGGGTTTTCCGCGCGCTTCGACGCGCACGAGCGCGTCTACGAGTACGTGATCCTCAACCGGCCGATGCCGTCGGCGATCTGCGCGCGCTGGACCCATCACGTCCATCGTCCGATCGACGAGGCGCTCCTCGCGCGCGCCGCGCAAGACCTCGTGGGGCATCACGACTTCGTTGCGTTCTGCGGCGTGCTCCCCGAATTCGGCGGCACCGCGCGAACGCTCAACGCGGTCGAGGTCGAGCGCGAAGGCGAGCTGGTCCGAATCAGGTTGCGCGCCGAGAGCTTCATCCACCGGATGGTGCGGATCGTGGTCGGAACGCTGGTCGAGATTGCGACCGGCCGCCGGGACCCCGAGGAGATCCCACGGATCCTCGCCTCGCGCGACCGCCGGGAAGCCGGGTACACGGCGCCGCCGGCGGGGCTGTTTCTCGCCGGCGTGCGCTATGCCGACTACGATTCGTACGCCCGGCCGAGGCTCGCTTATGCCGGGTCATAATCCAGGCGCTTGACGTTCCGGAAGCCGCCCCGTATACTACCTTGGTCCCTCACCCCACCCCGGGGTGTTTTTCTCTGCCGTGGAGCCGATGCGCACGTACCAACAGAAAACCGCCGAGACCAAACACGACTGGTACATCGTCGATGCAGCCGGTGCGCGTCTCGGCACGCTTGCAGTTCGGATCGCGCGGGCGCTCTCCGGGAAACACAAACCGACGTGGACGCCGCACATCGACGACGGCGATCACGTCGTCGTGGTGAACGCCGGCCAGGTCGAGCTGGGCGGGAAGAAGTGGGAGCAAAAAGAGTACCACCGCCACAACCAATATCCCGGCAACCTCAAGACCGAGACCGCCGAGCAGATTCGTGAGAAGAAGCCCGAGCGACTCGTCGAGATGGCGGTGCGTGGGATGCTTGCCCCCAATCGCATGCGCGCCGCGCAACTGCGCCGCTTGAAAGTTTACGCCGGCGCCGATCACGAGCACACCGCGCAAAAGCCGCAGCCGCTACCGTAGGAGATAATGTTGTTACGAGCCCCCTCGGGGAATGTTTACTCTATCGCGATGAACCCGGGCTCGAAGGCCTGGGGGCCCCACACGAAGTGTGGGGGGCGCGGAGCCTGGGGCGGAGCGCCGTAAAAATGGATCAGGATTTATTTTTAGGGACGGGGCGCCGCAAGCGTTCCGTCGCGCGCGTCAAGATCGCGCTTGGTTCGGGCCAAATCACGGTCAACAAGAAGTCGCTCGACGACTACTTTACGCGGGACAGCCTCAAGCAGATCGTCCGTCAGCCGCTCGAGGTGACGCAGAGCCTCAGCCGTTTCGACGTGATCGTAAAGACGGAAGGCGGCGGGATCGCCGGACAGGCCGGAGCCGTTCGCCACGGGATCGCTCGGGCGCTCGTTGAGATGGACGAGTCGCTGCGCGAGGTGCTACGCCGGAACGGGCTACTCACCCGCGACCCGCGCGAAAAAGAATCGAAGAAGTACGGACGCAAGCGCGCCCGCAAACGGTTCCAGTTCTCGAAGCGCTAGTGGCATTGCCACGCGCAACACCAGATCGCCGGGATTCCGTTCACATACCAATTCGAGGGACGGAACTCTAGCGAAGCGTCGAGGAGCGCCTGCGGAACGAGGAACGCGAGGTTTCCTTTGATTCGCTGTCGCGGTCCGAGCACGCCGCCCTCCGAGATGTCGATCGCGCCGAGACCAGGGCGCGCCACGGGATGGTACTTCTTCGAGCCGGCCGTTAGCGTGAAGTCGTCGAGGTTGTAGGAGACCGTCCCCTTCGACGCGTTCGGGATGACGACGTCCTGAATCACGAGATACTTCATCCCCGCATCTTTCGCCGGCGATTCGATGACGAAGCCGCGCGAGATCCCGGTTGGAACGCGGACGCATAGCGACTTCTCGGTCGTCGCCGCCGGCGGTGAGGCGTCCGCTGCGAGGATCGTCAGGGCAAACACGAGAGCCGTCATTTTCCGTTCACCGTCCTGCAACGCGTACGAGGTAGCGTGTGCGGCATGGAGTCGAACAGTTTTGCCTTCGTTGGCGCGAAGGCCCTCGCCTCGCGGGACGAGTTGCTCGCGCTCGGCCGGGCTGCCGCGCACGACCGCGGCCCGCAGATCATGGCCGAGATCGGCAAAAGCGCGGTTTTCGAAGAAGCGTTGCTCGGAGCGCTGCACGCGCACCTAGCCGAGCTCAAAGCGGTGACGCGGTGAGCGAGCTCGAGCTGCTCGCGGCGGGCGCGGGCGGGATGGCTCGCGAGCGAGCGAAGCTCGAGGCGTCCGCCTACCGCGTCGCCGAGGCGCAGGTCACAGGTTCGAAGTTTTCCGATTCGCTCGGCGAGATGATCGCAATGCTCGACGCACAGCGCGCGTACGAGGCGTCGGCATCGGTCTTCGAGGTCGGAAAAAAGATCGCGGAACGAACGATCGATATCGGACGGCTATGAACGTCACACCGCTCCAGCCCGACGCCGGTCCGCAGTCCGCATCGCCGGATGCCGTCGATGGCGAGCTTTTTGCGTCGATCCTCGACGGAGTCGGCACCGCGCTGGCTCGAGCCGATCGTGCCGAGCGCGCCTTCGCCGAGCGCAAAGGCGGGTTGGTCGAGATGATCGTCGAGCGCGCGGGAGCCGACGTGATGCTCGGGATTGCGGTTGCGGGCGCACAGCGAACGACGCAAGCGATCTCGACGCTGCTGGGGATGCAGGTATGAGGTTCGACGAGCTTGCGAACGTTTGGGAGCGGCTCGGAAAGCGAGGGCGGCTCGCGCTTGTAGCCGGCGCGGTCGCCCTTCTCACCGTTTCCGTCCTAATCTCTTCGGCGCTCCACGACAACCGCGTCGCCCTTTTCGCGAGCCCGCTTCAGGGAGACCAACTCGCCGAGGTCGATGCGCAGCTTTCGATGTGGAGCGTTCCGTTCGTGACCGTTGCCGACAACGTGCGGGTCGACCCCGGCCGGCGCGCCGAGCTGCTCGCGCGTCTCACGCTCGCCGGAGTCCCTCACGCGCACCTCGCCGGAACGAGCGAAGCGCTCGCGTCGCTCGGCGCGTTGACGCCGCAATCGATTTTGGACGCGCAGTCGCGCGCCGGACTCGAAGGCGATTTGAGCAAGGGCTTGCGCGGGATCGGTGAGATCGCGGATGCGCGCGTCATCATCGCGCCGGCGCACGGCGGTCTCTTCGCCGACGAACCGCCGACGACGGCGAGCGCCAGCGTCCGGCTGACCGCGGTCGGCGGCGCGACGCTCTCGCCGGCGACGCTCGAGGCGGTTCGCGCGTTCGTCGCAGCGGGCGTCCCCGGATTGCGCGCCGAGCGCGTTACCGTCGTCGACGAGCGCGGTACCGTCGAGAGCGGCGGGGAGCGCGCGCTCGCCAACCGCCAAGGCGCGCTGCAAAGCGCGCTCGATGCGGCGTTCGGCCCCGGCGCGACGATCGTTCGCGTCCACCTCGACGGCGAGCGAACGACCGCAGCGGTGATCGTCGATGCCCGCCGCGCGCTCGATCTCGCCAAGATCAAAGAGGTTGCGGCCGCAACCGCCGGGATCGAGCCGCGGCGCGGCGACACGCTGAGCGTCGAGGAGGTCTCGTTCGATCGTCCGGAGAGCGCGGCTCCGTCCCCGCTCGGAAGAATGCTCGGAATCGCGGTCGAGGCGCTCCCCGTCGTGGCGACCGCGGTCGTTGCGATCGTCGCGCTTCGCGCCGGCGCAGAACCGCTCGGCACCCTCGTGCGCGAGATCGTACGGCGCGTGCGCTTTGAGGGGCGCGCCGCGGAGGCCGTCGCCGGAAGCTTGTCGCCGGATGCAATTTTTGCGATCTTGCGTAACGAACCGCCGCATGCGGCCGCGGCGATAGTGGCAAAGCTCGAGGCGCCGCTCGCAGCTGCCGTGCTCGAAATGTACGAGCCGGAGCGGCGTCGTGCGATCGTCGCTCGGCTCGCGCGCCGCGTCTCGCCGCTCGTCCCCGACGCACAAGCGCTGCTGCGCGATGCCTGAGTTTACGAGCCTCGCCACGTTGCTGCGGCCGTCGCCGCCGATCTCGCCGCTGATCGCAGAGCCGAAGCCGCCGCCGCTGCGCCAGCGAAGCGATCGACTCGACGCCGCGCGAGCGGAAGAACGCTTCGAAGAGCGGTTGCAAATTCTGTTGCGCGAGATTGCGTGCGAGGTGCTCGGCCGCGAGCTCGTTCTTTCCCCGCCCGCGCTCGAAGAGATCGTCGAACGACTGCGCCGGCGCTATCCGCTGCAAGCCGCGGGCATCGTGCGCACTGCGCCGAACGGCGATTGCAGCATCGACTCCGACGACGGGCTCCTCGATGCATCGCTCGGACGAAGGCTCGCGGCGGCGCTCGACCGCTCGACGTGATCGCCGCTTGCGGAACGATCGTCGCCTGCCGTGCGCAAGCGCTCGAGGCACGCCTACCCGCGGGGAAGCTCGGCGCCCGCGTTCGCGTCGAAACCTGTCGCGGTGTCGTGTGGACGACGGTCGCGGCCCTCGAGGGTGCGCGCGCGACGTTGATCCCGCTCGACGATCACCGAAGCGCGGCGTGCGGCGATCGCGCGATCCTCGAAGAGGGCGCGGGCGGTGCCGTGGTCGGCACTGCGCTGCTGGGGCGCGCGATCGACGGTACGGGCTCTCCGCTCGACGGAGGCGAGCCGCCATCCGGTGTCGCGTTCGCGCAGGGACTCGACGCGCCCACACTCGGGGAGCGTCGCCTGCCGGCGGTTCCGCTTTGGACGGGACTGCGCGCGCTCGACGGGCTGCTGACGCTCGGTCGCGGCGGAAGAATCGGCGTTTTCGGGCCGCCCGGGACGGGGAAATCGTTGCTCCTCGAACGGATCGCGCGCGATGCCGACGCCGACGCGGTCGTGATCGCAGCGATCGGTGAACGCGGCTCGGAAGCGTATCGGCGCCTGCTCGCGCTCGACGCGCGCACGACGCTCGTCTGCGCCTCTTCCGATCGCACCGCCGGCGAGCGCATCGCCGCCGGAGAACTCGGTTTCGCGCACGCGGAGCGTTTGCGCGCGTACGGGCTCGACGTGCTCCTCGTCTTCGACAGTTTGGCGCGCTACGCGCAAGCGGGTCGAGAGATCGCGCTCGGGTGCGGTGAAGCGCCCGGCCGCGGCGGGTATCCGCCGAGCGTTCTCGCCCGGCTCGCAAAGCTCGTGGAGCGTGCCGGAGCGACGGAAAGCGGTTCGATCACGCTCGTTGCGAGCGTCCTAACGGAGGCGGACGACCCCGCCGACCCGCTCGCTGAAGCCGCGCGCTCGCTCCTCGACGGACACGTGCTGCTCTCGCGCGCGGCTGCCGACGCGGGGAGGTTTCCCGCCATCGATCCGGTCCGCAGCTTGAGCAGGACGATGCTGCAGGTCGTCGACGCCGGCCACGCCGCCGCAGCGACGCGGGTCCGCGCCGCCCTGGGGCGGCTGGAAGAGAGCCGCGACGCGCGGGCGGTCGGGATCACGGCCCCGGACCCCGCCGAGCCCGCAATCGAAGCGTTCCTCCGGCAGGGCGAGGAGATCAGCGCGGCCGAGGAGACCCTGCGGTCCTTGGAGGCACTTGCCGATACCGTATGAGCATGGATTTCGAGTCCGATATTTTGCGCGTCCAGAGCCGGATCGCCGAGATCTTCGGCGTCCCGGCCGAAGCCGACCCGGCAGGTTCCGCGGGGAACCTCGGCCCAGGCCACGGCCGTTTTTCCGCAATGGTCAATCAGGCGCTCGCGGGGAACGCCGCAACGGGAGGCCAGGAGACGGCACAAGCCGCGCTCCCGCCCGAACACATCGAGCAGCTCGTGCAATCGAACGCCTCGGCATGGCAAGTCGATCCCGCGCTGGTCCGTGCGATCATGGCGAATGAGTCGGCGTTCGATCCGAACGCGACTTCGAAAGTCGGCGCGCAAGGGCTCATGCAACTGATGCCGGAGACCGCAGCCTCGCTTGGCGTGACGAACAGTTACGACCCGGAGCAGAACGTGTGGGGCGGGACGCGGTACCTGCGCTCGTTGCTCGACCGCTTCGGCGGTGACCTCACCAAGGCGGTCGCGGCGTACAATGCAGGTCCCGGGGCCGTCGAGAAGTACGGTGGCGTACCGCCGTACTCGGAGACCCAAGCTTACGTCAAAAACGTCTTGGACTCGTACCAGCAATACAAAGGACAGCCCTAGACCGCTAGCGGCGCTCGCCGCCGGCGCATCGTTTCTTCTGCTTATCGCCGCCGGTCCGCGGCCGGCGCCGCTTCCGTCGGCTGCCGAACTGCTGCAGCGCTACGCGGCGGCGACCGATTTCCCCGGTGCCGTTCCGATCGAGCGACTCGAGATCTCCGGGCGCGTCAGCGGCTCGGGACTGCAAGGCCGCTTTCATCTCTGGCGCGACGGCGCGCACGAGCGGCACGACAGCTCGCTGGGTCCGCGTACCGAGCGCGTCCTCTTCAGCGGCGGGCGCACGACGATCGATGACGGGAACGGCGACGTTCGCGAGCTGCGAGGGATCGGAGCGCGTCGCGACCGCACGCAGCGTTTCATCGATTCCGGCGAATTCGTCGCGCACCCCGAGAACGTAAAGGTAACCGAAAAGACCGTCCTGCGCGGCCGCGATGCCTTCGTCCTCGAGGTGACGGCGCCGCAAGGCGAGCCTGAGACGCTCGTCCTCGACGTGGCGAGCGCGCGTCCGCTGCGCGAGGAATATATCGAAGGCGACGGCCCGCTGACCGTCGACTTCGATTCGTATCGCGAGATCCAGGGGCATCTCTTCCCGTGGCAAACGACGATCTCCGACGGAGAGCACGCGTTCGACTTCGTCGAGACGACCGAACGGGTCTCGATCGACGGTCCGCTGCCCGACGACGTCTTCGCGCCCTTCGTCCCACGTTATTTCGAGCTCGATGCGCCGGTCTCGATTCCGATCGTGGAGCAAGGCGCGCATCTCGTTTGCGATGCGACGGTGGGAACCAAGACGTACCGGTTTCTGATCGATTCCGGCGCTTCGGGGATCGTCCTCGATTCGCGGATCGTCCGCGAGCAACGGATGCGCGAAGAGGGTTCGCTCGAAGTCCGCG
>JAFAMS010000042.1 GCA_019233165.1 Vulcanimicrobiota bacterium
GCAGGTCGAGCACGTAGCCTTTCGCGCCATGCGCCTTTCCGTCGAGCATCGCCTTTCGGACTTCCGCGTACGACGTCGTTCCGAAATCGCCGAGCCGGACGTACTCGACCCCTCGGTCGAGCTTCGAGATCGCGGACGGGACGTGGACGCGCGCTCGCGTGATCGTGACGCTGCGCTCCGCCTTACTCTTGGGGTTGCGGAGCACCAGCGTGACGCGCGTCCCGATTTGGCCACGGATCCTTCGCTCGACGTCATCGAGCGGACGGCCTGCCGCGGTAACGCCGTCGACCGCGACGACGATGTCACCGGGTTTCACGCCCGCAACGATTGCGGGGTTGTCGGGGATCGGCGCGACGATCGTCTCGCGCGTCTTCCGATCCTGAACGATGTAGACCCCGATCCCGCCGAAGTCGCCGCCTTGGAGCTCTTCGTTGAGCGCCGTGATCTCGCGCGCCGAGAGGTAGACCGTATAGGGGTCGTCGAGCGAGCGCAGCATACCGGTGATCGCGGCTCGCGTCAGATCGCTTTGATTCAGCTTCGAATCGCGCGACGCGAGCGTTTCGACCTCGCGCCGCACGAGCGCAACGTCGCCCTGGCGCGTCCCCGTCGTCGTCATCGCCGGTGCGCGGAATCCCGCCTTCTGCGCGTGCAGGTAACCGGTGAGCCCTTGGCGGCTCCCATCCAAGAGTCGTTGCAAGTCGACGGGACGATAGTAGACGTCTTCGACGCGCGCGTACGCCTGGTCGATCAACGCCAAATCGTTCCCGCCGGCGGTCGCCTCGATCTCGCGCAGCGCGAGCGATGGAAAATGGTCGACTAGCGCGCCCGCGGCGCCGGCGCGTTCGCCGGAGTTCGCAACGTACGCGGCGCCGCCGGCGGTCGCGATGACGAGCACCAAGACTGCGAAGGCGGCACGCAATTTGAACGACAAGGGGCTTAACGGTCCTCTCGGGAGCAAACGAACGGAGACGGTGGTACGGCGGTAGAGGGTATGACCACCCTACCCCCATTTTCGGCTGCAGTACCTGCGCGGCCCCGAGACCGTTTCACGGTCTTACCCGAGCTTAACCGGCCAACCGTCCAAAACCCTGAGAAACGCCCCTGAAGGGGCGGACTAGTGCAGGTAGGACATCGGGTCGACGGGACGGCCGTCGATGCGGACCTCGAAGTGGAGGTGCGGTCCGGTCGAATGACCGGTCGAGCCGACGGCCCCGATCGCCTGGCCCTTTTTCACCTCTTGGTCGTTTCCGACGAAGATCTGAGAGAGGTGGCCGTAGAGGGTCGACATCGCGCCGCCGTGGTCGAGGATGACCATGTTTCCGTAGCCGCCGTCGTTCCAGCCGGCACTGATCACGCGGCCGTCGGCGGGCGCCAGGATGGTCGTCCCCATCTCGGCGGCGATATCGATCCCGGTATGCATCGTGAACCGGCCGCTCACCGGGTTCGATCGCATCCCGAACGGCGAGCTGATTCGTCCCGAGACCGGCCACGAGAGCGCGCCCGGAGCGCCCGCGAGCGGCGGCGGCTCTTGCCCGGCGAGCAGCGCCGCGCGCCGGGCCGCGGCGGCGCGGGCCGCCTCTTCGGCCTGCTTTTGGCGGATCAACTCTTGAATCGCTTGTTCCGCTTGCGCCGAGGTCTCTTCGAGATCGGTCACTTCTTGCGCGACGACGCGTTTTTCCGCATCGGCGGCGACGACTAACTGCCGACGTTGTTCGGCGAGCGACGCGAGCTGGTTCTCCTTTTGGGTCACGGCGCTCTGGTCGGCTTGCAGCCGAACGCGCGAGGCGAGCAGATCGCTCTGAATCGCCGCGACCTTCGCTTCCGCGGCTTTGCGCTCGCGCAGCGCTTGTTGGTTTGCGGCGACGAGGAGCCGGATGTCGTCCCACCGCTCGACGAAGTCCGAGAACGACGTCGCCGTCAGCAAGACCGTCAAGTAGCCGAGCTCGCCGTGCTCGTACGCGTCGACGAGGCGCCGGTTGAGCGCGTCGCCGTGACGCTTGAGCGTCGCCTGCGCGGCGCCGAGCTGCACTTGGTTCCAGTCGAGCCGCTTCTGATTCCAGCGCAGCTGCCCTTGCAGCGAAGCCAGCTGCCGCTGCGCGACGGCGATGTTGCGGTTCGCGTCATCGAGCTGCTGGCTCGCGGACTGAAACTTCGTGCGCGCCGCGTCGAGCTCGCCGCGCTTTTGTTGCAGCTTCGCCTGCACTTCGCGCTGCTTCTGGCGTTGCTGCAGGATCTTCTGATCGATGTTGGATTTGGCGGAGCCGACGAGCGGCGCGGAACACAAGACGAAGATCGCGAACGCGGCAACCAGTCGCTTCATCGCCGTTTGTCCTTCACGAACACCGATCCCAGCTTCGACTTGGCGAACGCCTTGAGCTCGGCCGCGACCTCGCCGATCTGGGCGATCGTCTTGATCGAAGGCCGCTCGCTCGTGACGATTCCGATCGAGATCGACATGATCGGAAAGGTGTGGCCCTTTCCTTGCCGGTCTTTCGTCGCGATCGTGCCCCGCACGATGTCGTCCGGCGCGTACAGCTCCCGCACGTCGCGGTCGAAGTTCACGATCGCTTCTTCGGCGATCGCTTCGGCGTGCGCGGGGGTCGTCACGACGATGAAGTCGTCGCCGCCGATGTGGCCGACGAAGTCGTCGTGGCCGCCTTTGCGCCGCATCGCGTCCTGCAAGATCCGCGCCAGCAACACGATCGCCTCGTCGCCGTGCACGAATCCGTAGACGTCGTTGAACGCCTTGAAATTGTCCATGTCGACGTAGAGCACCGCCCACGGCGTCGCCGTCCGCAGGCGCTTGGCGAGCTCGCGATCGATCGCGATGTTTCCGGGGAGCCGCGTGAGCGGCTGCAGCGACGCCTCGCCTTCGACCCGGCGGATCTTGGCGCGGACGCGCGCGAGCAGCTCGGCCGGTCCGAACGGCTTGACGAGATAATCGTCGGCGCCGGCGTCGAGTCCGCGGACGAGGTCGTCCGTGTCGCTGAGGTTCGTGAGCATGATGATCGGGACGTTCGAGATCGAAGGCATCTCACGAATACGTCGCGTGAGCTCGTTGCCGTCCATCGTCGGCATCATCACGTCGACCACGATCAGGTCGGGGACGGTGACTTCGAGCGTGTCGAGCGCGCTCTTTCCGTCCGGGACTCCGATCGCCGAAAACCCGCCCCGTTCCAGACTCTTTGCCAAAAGCGCTCGCAGATCCGGATCGTCATCGACGATCAGCACCGTGTGTGCGCGCCGGTTCTCCGACGCGGTCGCGCTCATGTACGCAGATGGCGGCTGACAGAGAACCAGGCTCCAACGAAGCCGACGGCGGCACCGGCGGCGAGCAACTCGAGGATCAAGTGGGATTCGTCGACGCGCGCGATCTCAAACGGGATGAACGAAAGCGTCGCGATCATCTTGGGGAGCAGCTCGGCGCGCGCGATCGCGAGGATCGCGAGCGCCAGGATTGCGCCCGCCGCGCCGGCGACCAAGCCTTCGGCCAAAAACGGTCCGCGAATGTAGCCGTTGGTCGCGCCGACGAGCTGCATGATCGCGATCTCGCGGCGTCGCGCGAAGACGGTTAGCCGGATCGTGTTCGAGATGATCACGGCGGTCGCGAGCACGAGGACCAGGATCATCGCAAGACCGATCTTGGCGACCGTGTCGGTCAGACGCAACACCTTCGTGACCGCATCCTGCGCGTACTCGACCGTCGCGACGCCGGATATTTTTTCGATCGTCCGGGCGACCGCATGGACCTCGTCCGGATTCTTCACGCGAACGTGGACGGCGTTGGGGAGCGGGTTTGTAGTCAGCAGCGACGTGTCGATCTGACCCTTGAGACGCTCGCGGAGCGCTCGCAGCCCTTCGCTCTTGGGAACGTAGGTGAGGCCCGCGACGCGCGGATCGGCGGCGATCTTCTGCACGAGCGCGCGTGCCTCTCGATCGCCGAGGCGATCCGAGAGAAATACCGAGATCTCGATCCGGCTGAGCAGCCCCGCCGAAAGCTTGCCGAGCGTTTCGCGGGCGTAAAGGAAGGATCCAAGCATGACGATCGTGACTGCTACGGTCGCGATCGCGGTGAGCTGCATCCCCTTGTTGCGGGCGAAGTTCGCGAAAACCTCACCCAGAAAGAACCGAACTTTGCCCCAGTCCAAGGAAATAGTAACCCCGCTCTTCGTCGCTGACGATTCGCCCGTTTTCCAGCCGCACCACGCGTCGGCGCATCCGATCGACGACCGCCTGATTGTGCGTCGCTACCACGATCGTCGTTCCTTTGAGATTGATCCGCAACAGCAGCTCCATGATCTCGCTGGTCGTCGACGGATCCAGGTTCCCGGTCGGCTCGTCGCAGAGAAGGATCTTCGGGTTGTTGACGAGCGCCCGCGCGATCGCGCAACGCTGTTGCTCCCCGCCCGAGAGCTCGCTCGGGAACATCCGGCTCTTGTGCGCGAGGCCCACCAGATCGAGGCAACGCGGGACCTGGCGCATCACGTCGTGCGTCCGCGCGCCGGTGACCTGGAGCGCGAAGGCGACGTTCTCCCAGACGGTCTTGTTCGCGAGCAGCTTGTAGTCTTGGAAAACAACGCCGACGTTTCGCCGTAAATAGGGAACCTTCGAGCGCCGCATCGCGTCGACGCGCGTCCCGTCGACGTAGACTTCACCTTGCGTCGGGACTTTCTCGCGATAGAGCAGACGCAACAGACTCGATTTCCCCATGCCGGACGAACCGATGAGGAAAACGAAGCTTCCCTTTTCGATCTCGAGGGTAACGCCGTCCAACGCGCGGACGCCGTTGGGATAAACGAGACTCACCCCACGCAAGCGTATCAAAGCAAGTTCACCGGCCCTGAAACCCCGGGGGTGCGGGGCGAAACGCCATTACCGCAAGGTTTGGGTGTCGCGCGTACGATACCTTCGCGCTGTGGACTTCGATCTGACCGAGGAACAGAAGGCGATCCAGTCCCTCTGCCGCGAGTTCGCGCGCGACGAGGTCGCGCCGCGCGCGGAGGAGATGGACCGCAACGAGGCGTTTCCATACGACCTCGTTCGCACGATGGCCGAGCTCGGGCTCATGGGCTTGCCCTTCCCCGAGAAGTACGGCGGCGCCGGCGGCGATACGGTTTCCTACGCGCTGGCAGTGATGGAAATCGCCCACGCGGACGCCTCGACGGCGATCACGCTCGCCGCGCACGTCTCGCTCGGCGCGACACCGCTCTTCCTTTTTGGAACCGAGGAGCAGAAGGCCAGATATTTGGTTCCCCTCGCACGCGGGGAGCGGCTGTGGGGGTTCGGCCTGACCGAACCGGGGGCCGGGAGCGACGCCGGCGCGACGCAGACGCGCGCCGTTCTGCGCGACGGCACGTGGATCATCAATGGAACGAAGGCGTTCATCACCAATTCTGGGACGGAGATCACTGCCGGAACGACGATCACCGCGGTGACCGGCGACGGGACGAACGGACGGCCGGAGATCAGCAACTTGATCGTCCCACAGGAGACGCCCGGGTTCACGCGCTCCAAGAAATACCGAAAGATGGGCTGGCGCGCCTCGGATACGCGCGAGCTCTCGTTCGTCGACGCCGCCGTCCCCGAGGAGAACCTGCTCGGGGTCCGAGGAAAGGGACTCCAGCAGTTTCTCACGACCCTCGACGGGGGGCGTATCTCCGTCGCCGCGCTCTCGGTCGGACTCGCCGCGGGTGCGTACGATGAGGCGCTCAAGTACGCCAAGGAGCGCCGCCAGTTCGGTCAGGCGATCTCGAAGTTCCAAGCGATCCAATTCAAGCTCGCCGACATGCTCACCGAGATCGAGCATGCGCGGCTCATGGTCCTGAGAGCGGCCTGGGAGAAAGATGTCGGCCGCGACTTCGCGCTGACCGCGAGCCTCGCGAAACTCTATTCGGGCGAGGTCTCGCGGCGCGTCGTCAACGAGGCGGTGCAGATTCACGGCGGATACGGATTCATGGAGGAGTATCCGGTCTCGCGCTTCTACCGCGATCAGAAGATCAACGAGATCGGCGAAGGGACGAACGAAGTCCAGCGGCTCGTCATCGCGAGGCAAATGGGATTGTGATCGCACTGCGAGCGCCCGTCGCCGCACTGCTCTCGATCGCGCTGCTCGGCGCCCTGCCGGAGGGTGCGAGCGCGCCGCTGTTTTCAGCGCCCGCGACGTTGGGCCAAGACGTCTTCACCTTCGATCTGGCCGCCGCACTCAAAAAGGGTCCGGTCGTACTCTATTTCTACCCCGCTGCGTTTACGGAAGGCTGCACGCAAGAAGCGCACGACTTTGCCGAAAACATCGGCCGGTTCAAGGCGCTCGGGGCGACCGTGATCGGCATATCCGGCGACGACATCGAGAAGCTCAAACGGTTTGCGACGAGCGAATGCCGGGGCAAGTTTCCGGTCGCGGCCGACAAGGACCTGAAGATCGCGAAGGGCTACGATGCGACGCTCGTCTACGAAGGCGATCTCTACGCGAATCGCGTCTCGTACGTGATCGGCCGCGACGGAAAGATCGTCTACGAGTACGTCGCGCTCGATCCGGGCAAGCACGTCGAAAACGCGCTCGAGGCGCTGCGCAAGCTCAAGCGCTGAGCTGAGGCGTCTCGTCGGGCTGCAAATTCAGCTCGAGCATCTCGATCTTGACGACCGGCCGGACAGCGGTCTCGATCGGCTCCGGCGCCGGCTGTTCGATCGTTTCACCCGAGAGGCTCGCGATTTCGCGCGCGGTCACCGACAAGCGTCCGTCGAACGAGCCGACGGCTTCGTTCCAGCGCTTTACCGTCGTTTCGAGCGCGTTGCCGACGTTCGCAAACGCCCGACCGAAGATCCCGAGGCGCTCGACGAGCTTGCGGCTCTCGACCAAGATCGCTTCGGCGTTGAGTTGTTGCTTGTGGAGCGTCCAACCGTACGCGAAGGCCCGCAGCGCCGCGACGAGCGTCATCGGGCTCGCGATGTGGATCCCTTGCTGCAGCGCGTCTTCGAGGATATCGGGATCGACCGAGAGCGCCGCGGCGAGGACGGACTCGAGCGGAACGTACACGATCGCGAAGCGCGCTTTGCTCGAGGCGCCGTATTCGCGGCGCGCGACCTCGCGCACTTTGGCACGCAGCGATTGCGCGTTCGCCTGCAGCAACCGCGCGGCTTCGTCCGGGTCGCTCGCTTCGAGCGCGGCCAGATAGTCGTTGAGCGGCGTCTTCGCGTCGATCGGGATCGTCATCGCGTCGGGGAGGTGAACGATCGCGTCGGGCCGCTTCCCGTCGACGGTCGGCTGCTCGTCGAAGTCGCAATGCTCGACCATTCCGGCAAGCTCGACGATCCGGAGCAGCGAGAGCTCGCCCCAGCGTCCGCGGACGCGATTGTCGCGCAGGGCGGTCGAGAGCTTCGCGGTCTCGGTTGCGGTCGCGAGCAGCGCGGTCCGCAGCTCTTCGTCGCTGCGCTGGAGCGTCGAGAGCGTCGCGTGCAGCGAAGCGTCGCCGGCAGCGCGATGCTTTTCGAGATCGGACAGGGAGCGCTCGACGCTCTCCAAGTGCACGGAGAGATCGCCGGCGATCTTTCCGATACCGGCGGTCGCTTCGGTGCGGCGCTCCGCGCGTTCGGCGCGCAGCTCGGCCTCGAGTCCGGCGCTGCGAAGCTGCTGGGCGGCGATCTCGGCGCGCGACGCGATCCGCGCCGCGGCCCAGGCACAGGCTGCTCCGACGGCGACCCCGAGCGCGAGTAGGGCGAGCTCAAAGCCTACGGTCATGGCGCCCAGGTTGGGGGACGACGGTGCCAGCTGGCTGGCACCTGTGGCTTATGCGGTCAGATACTTCTTGAAGAAGGCGATCGTCCGTATCCAGGCATCCGCCGCGGCCGAGCCCACGTACGAGTCGCGCTGATCGTCGAAAAAACCGTGACCGGCTTCGTCGTAGATCTTGATGTCGTGCGGAACAGTCAGCTTCGATTCGAAGAGCCGCACGGAAGCCGCCGGAATCCCGCTGTCGCGCCCGCCGAAATTGCCTTCGACGGGGACCGTCAGCTTCGCGACGTATCCGGCGGTCGCGTCCGTAAGCGGCTCGCGCGGCGAGCCCTCTTGATTGAGATAGCCGTAAAAGATCGCGAGCGCCTGATAGGGCGCCGGATTGTGGACGATCTGCGAGAGCGCGATCCCGCCGCCCATGCAGAAACCCGTGATCCCGACCTTCGGTGGGACCGCATTCGCTGCGACGCCGGCGCGCGTGCGGATCCACCCGGCGCCCGCAGCGAGATCACCGCTCACTTGCCGGCTGTCGAGCTTCTCCGCGAACGGTAAGAAGATCGTGTAGTCGGTCGCGGTGTCGCCGCTCGGCGGATTTCCGCGTGCGAACAGCGCGGGCGCAATCGCGACAAACCCTTCCTTCGCGAGACGACGGACGACGTCGCGAATCTGCGCGTCGACGCCCCAGATGTGCTGGACGACGACGACGCCCGGCGTCGTTTTCGTTGCGTTCTTCGGCACCGCGGTATACGCGGGGATCGCGCCGCCCGGCCGCTCGAGCATGACCCGGGACGCGGTCAGCGACGGATCGTTTTCCGGTACGATCGGCGGATGGAATTTTCCGTACGCGTTCGTTTGCGCCAACGCGGCGGCGATCGAGCCGCCGGCCGCCGCGGCGCCGGCACTCGCGCCGACGAAAACGCGGCGGTTCAGCTCGGCTCGGGTTTGTTTGCCGGGATCGAAGACGTCGGTCACGGCCCCTGCGGGGTTACGGCGAAAGTTGCGCGCAGGCGACGTACGTGCCCATGTTCTTCGCACTCGCGTGCACCATGATCACGTAGTTTCCCGAGAGCAATTTTGCCAGCGGAGCGTCGATCGTGGTCACGCTGCGCTCGTTGACGACGTCCTTCAACGGATAGGTCGGCTTCGGATCGACGTCGGCCGGGATGCAGTCCTTTCCGCGATGCACGTGCGCCGGCTCGACGCGTCCGCGAGCCGAATGCAAATCGATCACGATCGAGGTCCTGTCCCCGCGCGGATGGAGGGTGACGAATCCGACTTGGCCGGAGTTGTTCAGCGACTGAATTCCGCGCTCTTCCGGCGAGCCCGTATCGCCGGGCAGACGCTGTTGGCCGAGGACCGGAGTGAAGCTGGCAAACGCTGCGGCCATCAGGCTGACCGCCAAAATCGCTCTCTTCATGGCGGGGGAGATTGGCAGGGATGGCTGCAGGGGCCTCCAAGCGCGCGCTCGTGCTGCTTCCGTTCATCCTTGCAACCGCCGTTGCGGTCGCGCCGCCTTCGGGCGAGCCTCATCCGGCGCGGGCCGAGGTCCTCATCTCGGCGGGGCACGAGGGACGCCCCGAGAGCTGCCATTTCTTCTCGCACCGCCCGTGCAATCTGGGGACGCCGGGCGAGCGCGAAGCGACGCCGATCGTCGCCGACGAGGCGACGCGCGCGTTGCGCGCCGCGGGGATCGACGTCCTCCGCCTTCCGGCCGATTACGGCGGCCGTTTCGAAGTTCGAGCCGCGATCTTCATCCATTTTGACGGCGCCGTCCCGGCCTGCAGCACCGGCGCTTCGATCGGCTACCCCGCCGGCGACGGCGAGGCCGCGCGCGCGTGGCGGCAGTTGTACGCACCGCTCTTCCCGTTCCGGTTCATGCCGGACAACTTCACCGAGAGCCTCTCGCACTATTACGGCTTCCGCACCGTCGAACCGAATCCGACGACGCTCGTCCTCGAGCTCGGCGAGCTCACCTGCCCGGTGCAGCACCTCTGGCTGAAGACGCGCTACAAGTGGCTCGGCGACGTCGTCGCGCACTTCGTGAGCGAGCGGCTCGGGAAAGGAAACGTCCCGCTGCCGCCGGCGCCTAAATCCTCCCGCAGTTGACGACGGCGCCGTTCGGATACGTCGTCTGCACGACGTTACCGTGGCCGGTCAGCGTCGAGAACGGTACGTTGAGGTAGGTCGTCGACGTTCCGTTGTGGATCGGGTTGAGCGCGAAGGCGTTCATCCCCACCATCGTCGTGTTCGCCGTGCACTCGCCGTGATGGATGTTGATGTACTCGTTGACGTTCTTGGTGAGGTCGGCGCGCAGCTGCGCGTTGTAGCTCGGATGGACGCGAACGCGCACGATCGTCTTGAGCCCGCTGGGATCCGGCTCCAGGGTGACCTCGGCCTGTTCGTTCTTGTGCGCGACGTCCTGCAGCATCAGATGCATCCGCTTGTTGAGCGAGTTGATCGCCGACGGGTTCGGCGACGGGGTGGCGTTCGCCGCGAGCAACACTGCGGCGCTGAAGACGAGTGCGAGCGTCATGGCGCGCTACTTAGTGGAAATTTCGGGCGCGCACCTTCTCGTTCGTCCCTTCGGTGTCGAGCTCCCAGAAGCGGCGGGCGAGCAGATCGATGCAGCCGGACTCTTTTTGCAGCTTCCCTTCGATGACGAGCGCTTGCGAGGTCCGGATCGTGCGGCGATTGCGCTCGTAGACGTCGGGGCGAACGATGACGTTGACTAGCCCGGTCTCGTCCTCGAGCGTCAAGAAGACGAAGCCTTTCGCGGTTCCGGGACGTTGTCGCGTGATCACCATCCCGCCGACTTTGCAGATCAGGTTGTTCGGCATCGAGCTCAGGCGCTCGGCGGCGAGGATCCCTTTGCGCTCGAGCTCGGCTCGAAAGTGTGCGATCGGCTGCGGCCCGGTCGTGACGCCGAGGGCGACGATGTCGAACCGCGTCGTCTCGGCCGGTGCGAGCGCGCGCAGCCGCGGCTGCGGCTCGCGAACGTCCATCCGCCGTCCGAGCTCGCCGCGGGTCTCGCGCTCGGTGAGCCCTCGCAGCGCCCACATCGCTTCGCGCCGTGCGTCGAACCAGGGCGCGAACGCCCCCGAAGCGGCGAGATTCTCGAGCGCTTCGCGCGAGAGCTTGGTACGCCGCGCGAAGTCGAGAACATCGGCGAACTCGCCTTGATCGAGCGCGCTCTCGAGCGCTTTTTGCTGTCCTTCGGCCAGACCGCGAACGATGTGAAACCCGAGGCGCACCGCGCCTTCGCCGTCGACGAAGCTCCACCAGCGGCTCGCGTTGACCTCGACCGGCCGCACGGTGACGCCGTGACGGCGCGCGTCGTTGACGAGGACCTCGGTCGCGTAGAACCCCATCGGCTGCACGTTGAGGATCGCGGCGAGGAAGATCGCCGGCTCGTGGCATTTGACGTACGCCGACGCGTAGGCGAGGAGTGCGAAGCTCGCCGCGTGCGATTCCGGAAAACCGTAGTCGGCGAAGCCTTCGAGCATGTGGAAGAGCTGACGCGCGGCGGTTTCGTCGATTCCGTTCTCGACCATCCCGCCGACGAGCTTGGGGTAAATCTCGGCCATCCGCTGATGCGAGCGCTTGTGTCCCATCGCGCGCCGCAGCTGGTCCGCTTGGCCGGGCGTGAACCCCGCGGCTTCGATCGCCATCC
>JAFAMS010000085.1 GCA_019233165.1 Vulcanimicrobiota bacterium
CGCGGTCTGCACCGACGGCGGCGATGAACTTGCAGCGTTGGAGCTGATCACCGCACTCACGGACAAGTCGCTCCTCCAGCCCGACTTCGAGGGCGACGAAACGCGCTATCGGATGCTGGAAACGACGCGGGCGTATGCGTTTGGCCACCTCGAAGCGTTGAACGAGCGAGACGCGACGATGCGCCGGCTGTTGGCCTACCTGAACGGCGTCCTCGACAAAGGTCTACCGGCGGACAGGGAAAGCGGCTTGGATTCCGACCTCCTGCGATTCTTGAGCACGGACTTGTCGACGGTGACGACGGTTCTGAGATGGGCGTGCCGCAGCCGGGACGTCGCCGACGCTGCGCAGTTGCTGAGGAAGATCGACACGGCGTGGTCGTACGTCGGCCACGCGCAGGAGGGAATCACGTGGGTTGAGGCGGTCGCCGGGATGCTTCCCGTCGACGCTTCAAGGCTGAGAGCAAGGCTCCGCACGACGCTGGCGTTTCTGTACTGCAACGAGGCGCGGACGCAGGAGGGGGACCTGGCGGCAACGGCGGCGGTCGAATCCGCCCGAAGCTGCGGAGACGCGCCAACGCTGCTGAGCGCCCTTCGCGCTCGAACCGTTACGCTGTGTTCCCTCGGTCGTCACCGAGAAGCGGAGGACGCCCTCGAGGAGGCGGAGGCTCTTGCCGGACCGCATCCGCCCCGTTTCGTACGTCGAACGTTGCTGAATGCGCGCGGCGTCTTGGCGTCGGCTCGCGGTGAACCAGCGGCTGCCGTCGAGGCTTTCCGGGCAAACGTTGAAATCGCGCGAGGCCTCGGCGATCCCTACGAGGTGATGCGCGAGGTCGCGTTCCTCGCCGAGGCGTTGCACGCCGCCGGAGACACCGGGAGCGCGATTCGGGAAACCGAAGCCGCTTTGTACAGCGCGCAGACCACTTTGCAGATGGACGCTCCCGCCATCGTGCTTGCGAACCTCGCGGGATACATGCTCGCGTTGGACGACGTCGAGCGCGGTGCACAGACGGCGACCCGTGCCCTGAAGACGGCGATGCGGCCATCCGGAACGCAGACGGAGCTTGCCGCGGCATCCCTGCAGCTCGCGCTCGCATGCGCGCTCAGCGGTGACTTTGCTTCGGCCGCGCGCCTCTTCGGCTTCAGCGTTGCGGCAAAGGATCCGATCGGCTCTGATACCTCACACACCGAAGCACTCACCACCGAGCGCTTGAAGGGCATCTTGCGTGACCGCTTCGGAGATGCAACGCTGCAGTCGCTCGCTGCCGAAGGCTTTCACTTCACCGAGGGTCGCGTCTCGGAACTCATGCCCTAACGCTGATGCTGGTCGGATGGCGGCGGTGCGGAGGGGCCGGACAACGGCGGACGGCTTCAACGAAGGATAACCTTGCCGAGAGGAGGGAGCACGTCGACAGGTGATTGGGTGGGACGCCATAGCGGCGATCGGTTCGATCGGCAATGCGGCCGTCGTGCTCGTCGGCGGGGCGATCGCACTCTATCAGTTGGGCGAGACGCGCAGAGCAGCGCAATTCGATGCGACGCAGCGCATGATCGATCGTTTGCTCGCTCGCGACTTCAATCGCGCTGTGCTCTTCGTGATCAACGAGCTACCGAATAAGATGCGCGATGCGGAATATGCTTCGGAGCTCGCGACTTCGCGCGGATGGGACGTCGACCCCGAACTTCATCCGGAGTTGTTCGTGCTGGTGCGGCTCGAGGAGACGGGAATCTATTTGCGCCGCCGATTGATATTGGCAGACGCGCTCCTGGACTTTGACGCGATTTTGATATTGCAGAGCTGGGAGCACTTGAGGGCCGTCGTCGATCTCATGCGGAAGTCCCACCGTAATCCGCACGTTTGGAGCAATGCCGAGTTCCTCTACAACCGAGCGCGGTCGGCGCGACGGTTACCGCCTCACGCATGAACGCGCCTAGGAGCGAGAGACGAGGCGATGAAGTCGGCGTCATGGCCCTTATCCGAACCTTGGCTGCGCTCGCCTTGACGCTTTCGCCCCTCCTGCTCGGAGCTGGGCCCAGCCCCGCGACCGACGTCGCGCTAAAGACGTCGCTCGGAACGATCGTCGTGAGGCTCGATGCGACACGCGCGCCATTGACCACCGCAAACTTTCTTCATTACGTCAACTCGCACGCTTACGATGGCGCGGCGTTCTATCGCTTCGTTCCGAGGCGCCCCCGCGGAAGTGGACGGGTGACGATCTCCGTCATTCAGGGCGGCCTCGAAACCAAGCTCGGGGAGAAAGCCGTAGACCATCTACCGACGGTTCAGCTCGAACCGACGACCAGGACTGGGCTATCCAATACGGACGGAACGATCGCAATGGCCCGCGACGTCAAACCGAACACGGCGAGCTCCGAGTTCTTCATCAACATCGGCGACAACTC
>JAFAMS010000131.1 GCA_019233165.1 Vulcanimicrobiota bacterium
GATTTGCCCGTCCCAGCGCTGATTCGTCCAGAATCGGTTTCCATCGTACGCGATCGAGCGCGCTTCGAAGGGGACGCTGGCGAGGTCGACGATCGCCGGCGTTGCGCTGCGCGCGTCGACCTTGGTGATCCGGTAGTCGCCGGAATCTTTGCCGCCGGAGAGCGCGAGGTAGAAACAGCCTTCGAAGATCGTCATCCCGGTGATCTCGAGCGGAACGGTGGCAACGACCCGGACGCACGTCCCTTTATCGTCGATCTCGAGAATTTGCTTATTGTAACGCTGGCTCAGATACAGAAAGTCGCCGTCGTACGCGACGAACGAGCCGGTGTCGTCGGGACACGCGATTTTGATCTTTTCCTTGAAACCGTGGCCGGGGATGTAGCGGCGGATGAACCGATTGTCTTCACGTGCGTTCTCGCTGCAGACGACGCGCAGCTCATCCCCCATTACGCAGGCGCCGATCGGTTTTCCGGGCGCCGCGTTCTCTTCGAAAACGCGCCCTTGCCGCGAATCGATCCCGTAAATCCGTTCGGTCTCGAGCGAACCCATCCAAAGGTTCGTTCCGTCGAGTGCGAGCGCTTGATTAGCCGGCGCCGGTGACGGGATCCGGTAGAGCTCCTCGATCGCGGCCAATGTGTGCATGTTTTTTACGGCGCTCCGCCCCGGGCTCCGCGCCCCCCACGCTTTGCGTGGGGCCCCCATGCGGGCGAGCCCGGCATCATTGCGATAACGTGTGCATTCCCCGAGGGGGCTCGTAACGACACGGGCCGTGTTTTCACGTAGAGCCCTGCCGGGTCCCCCGCGCACCGGGCGCGAACCCGCGCGGCGTGGGGAAGTTCTGCTTCGTCATCCATCCGCTCTCGTTTGAAGACGTCGCGCGCTACGAGCCTGGGGCCGCCGGCAAGGGCAGGCCGATCGTCAGCAAGATCTTGGAGTGGATGCCCTCCTACGCGGCCGCCCACGTCACGGGCGTCCGCGCGCCGGACGGCCGGGAAACGGAGGGTTGGTTCGTCGCGGCGCCGCTGCTCCCGCAGCAAATGCTCGACCTTCCGCGCGAAGAAGTATACGCGCGGATCGTTCGGGCGATCGAGATCGGCGCACAACTCGGCGCCCAGATCGCCGGACTCGGAGCGTTCTCCGGCGTCGTCGGCGACGGCGGCGTGACGATCTCCCAGCGCGCATCGATCCCGGTGACCACCGGGAATTCCCTGACGATCGCGGCGGGCGTGGAGAGTTTCTTCCGGGGGGCCGCCGAGATGGGAGTCGACCCGGCGACTGCGACCGCGGTCGTCATCGGGGCGACCGGCTCGATCGGCGCCGCCTGCGTGCGGATGATCGCGCTGCGGGTTCGCGAGATCGTCCTCGTCGCGCGCAACGAGACGCGGCTGCGCAAGTTTCACGAGACGATCGCGGACGAGCTGCCGTGCCCTTCCTCTTATACGACGGCGCTCTCCGCGGCAGTGCGGCGCGGGGATATGATCTTGACCGCGACGTCCTCGACCCAAGAGATCGTCGAGCCCGGCGATTTGAAGGCCGGCGCGGTCGTCTGCGAACTTTCGCTTCCGCACGACGTCTCGCGGCGCGTCGCGCTCGAGCGCCCTGACGTTCTCGTCCTCGAAGGCGGCAACATGCGCGTACCCGGTGAGCCGCGGATCATGCGAGTCCGCGAGCCGGGGCGTGAATTCGATCTCGGGCTGCCTCCCGGCACCGCCCTCGCCTGTATGTCGGAGACGATGACGCTCGCGCTCGAGGAGCGCTTCGAATCCTACACGCTCGGGCGAGGGATCGACTTGGAACGGGTGCTCGAGATCGAGCGGCTCGCAAAACGCGCGGGTTTCGAGCTCGCGGACCTGCGCGCGTTCGACCTCGCGATTACGCCGGAGCAGCTGGCGAAAACGCGTGCCGCCGCGGCCGCGCGCCGGGCGGTGGCATCGTGAGCGAGAGCGTGCACGTCAAGCCGCATCGCTACGAGGCTCGGGTGACCTGGAGCGGCGCCTCGGAGGGCGCGACCGAATCGTACGAGTCGTACTCGCGCGATTGGACCGCCGAGCTCCCCGCAAAACCGCCGCTGCGCGGTTCGGCCGACCGCACCTTCCGCGGCGACATGACGCTCTTCAATCCCGAAGACCTCCTCGTCGTCGCGCTCTCGACCTGTCACCTGCTGAGTTATCTCGCGCTTTGCGCGCGCGCGAAAATCCCGGTCGTCGGTTACGTCGACGAGGCCCAAGGGACGATGACGCTCCACGAAGGGAAGATCCGCTTCACCGAGGTCGTCCTGCGCCCGCGCGTCAGCATCGCAAGCGGCGACCCCAAGCGCGCGCTCGAGCTCCACGAAAAAGCGCACGCCGAGTGCTTCATCGCGAACTCGGTCAACTTTCCGGTCCGCCATGACGCCACCGTAGAGGTCTTACGATAGTGACAAACGCGAACAAGTTCTTGCGGCCCACCGCGGGGAATCGTCACTTCATTGCAATAAAGAAAGGGCCGCGCAAACCGGGGGCCCCGCGCCGCAGGCGTGGGGGGCGCGGAGCCTGGGGCGGAGCGCCTTTAAATTGAAGCGGGTTGTCAGCGTTTCGCTCGGCTCCTCGACACGCGACCACAAGACAGAGATCGACTTTCTCGGCGAGGCGTTTTCGATCGAGCGGATCGGGATGGACGGGTCGCTCGATCGCGCGATCGAAAAAGTCCGCGAGCTCGACGGGAACGTCGATGCGATCGGGTTGGGCGGGATTGACGTGTACTTGTACGCGGGCAACGATCGCTACGCGCTGCGCGATGGGCTGCGACTCGTCGCCGCGGCAAAGCAGACGCCGGTCGTCGACGGAAGTGGGCTCAAGAATACGCTCGAGCGCGAAGCCGTTGCGTACCTTCAGCGCGATCTCGGAATGAATCTGCGCGGCGTTCGGGTTCTCATGGTCAGCGCGCTCGACCGCTTCGGGATGGCCCAGGCTGTCGTCGAAGCCGGCGCGGACGTGCTCTTCGGCGATTTCATCTTCGCCCTCGATCTCGACAAGCCGGTTCGCGGACTCGCGGAATTCGAAGAGCTCGCCCGCAAGTATCTGCCGGATGCGTGCAAGCTGCCGTTTCAGTTCTTTTATCCGACCGGCAAGAAACAAGAGCGTCCGCCGCAGCCTAAGTATCCGCAATATTATCAAGAGGCCGCAATCGTCGCCGGGGACTATCATTTCATGCGGGCCTTCATGCCGGACCGGTTGGACGGAAAACTGATCCTCACCAACACCGTCACCGCCCGCGACGTCGACGACCTGCGCGCGCGCGGAGTTCGGCGCTTGGTGACCAGCACGCCGGATTTCGGCGGACGTTCGTTCGGGACAAACGTCGTCGAGGCGGCTCTCGTCGCGTTCTTACAGAAGAAGCCCGATCGGATCTCGGCGTCCGACTACGAAGGCGCGATCGCGCGACTCCGCTTGCGACCGCGTTCGATCGAGCTGAACGAAGCTGCATAGAGTCCTCTCGCTCTTCGATTTGAGCGTCCTCGCGTCGGCCTCGATGGGGCCGGCGTTTTCGCTCGCGAGCACGCTCGGCGTGATGGTCGCCGTCGCCGGCGGTTTGAGCGCGTGGGCGTTGCTGGCAACCTGCGGGATCATGATTCTCCTCGCGCTGACGTTCACGCAGCTCACCGCGCGCTTTCCCGACGCGGGCTCGTCGTATGCGTGGGCGCGGCGCGCATTCGGCGACGGCGTCGGCGCGTACACGGCATGGGTCTTGCTGCTCGCGAATTTCTTTGCGGTCCTCGCGACCGCGCTTCCGGCGGGCGTCTATACGCTCGCGCTCGTCGCGCCGCCACTCAGCGCGAACGCGGCGTGGGATGCCGGGATCGGTTGCGTGTGGATTGCGGCGTGCGCCGGCGTCCTCTACGCCGGGATGCGTTCTTCGGCGCGCGTCGCGGCCGCGCTGGTCTGCGCCGAGCTGTTCGTTCTCGTTGCGAGCGTCGTTGCCACGCTGACCGTCCGGGCGGAACCACCGCACGCGGCATCGTCTACGCCGGTTTCGCCGATCGTCGCGCTCGCCGGAGGAATCGTGCTCGCGATTTGGATGCTGGACGGCTGGGAGGTCAGCGCCTCCACATCCGAAGAGACGCGCGGCGCGACGAGCACCGCCGGCCGCGGCGGGATCGCGGGCTTACTCGTCACCGCTGCGGTCTTGCTCGCCTGCACGCTCGCCTACGTGCGTTTGGGGGGGATCGACGGAATCGCCACGCACCAGCTCGACGTCCTCGCGTTTGTCGGCGAGCGCTTGGGACCGGTTTGGCGTCCGGTGTTGATCGTCACCGTCTTGATCTCGCTTACCGCCGCGCTCGAGGCGACGTTGCTCTATCTCGTGCGCAGCGCGTACGCCATGGGACGCGACGGCATGCTGCCGCGCGCCCTCGGCCGCCTCGCAGCACGGACGGGCGATCCGGACGTCGCGCTCGGCGCCGTCACGCTCGCCGTCATCGCGGCAACCGTCGTCGTCGGCTTCGTCCCCAGCGCGAATGCGGGTTTGGCGCTCGTCCTGAACGGTACGGCGATTTTCTTGGGTCTTCTTTTCCTCACGAGCTGCGCGGCGGCGCTGCGACTCTGCGCCGGCGAGAATCCCTTGTGTGCCGCCGCCGCGGGAGCGGCGCTCGTCGTCGTCCTCG
>JAFAMS010000190.1 GCA_019233165.1 Vulcanimicrobiota bacterium
CGGACACGCCGCAACAAACGGTTCGCGATGCGCGGCGTCCCGCGGCTGCGGATCGCAATCGTGTGCGCGCCTTCAGGGTCGATCGGAACGCTCAACTTGGCCGCGCTGCGGTGGACGATCTCTTCGAGCTCCGCAGACACGTAGTAATCAAGATGGTGCACGATCCCGAAACGGTCGCGCAGCGGCGGCGAGAGCGCGCCTTGCCGGGTCGTGGCGCCGACTAGCGTGAAACGCTTGAGCGGCAGCTTCAACGTCTTCGCGTACGCCCCGCGGTCGACGACGAAGTCGATCTGAAAGTCCTCCATCGCCGGATACAAGAACTCCTCGACGACGCGACCGAGGCGATGGATCTCGTCGATGAACAACACGTCGCCTTCCTCGAGCGAAGTAAGGATTCCGACGAGGTCTTTCGGTTTTTCCAGCGTCGGCCCTGAGGTCGGACGAAGGGAGCGCCCGAGCTCGCGCGCGACGAGTGCGGCGAGCGTCGTCTTTCCCAAGCCAGGCGGGCCGTACAGCAAGACGTGGTCGAGGACTTCGGAGCGCGCCTTCGCCGCATCGATCGCGATCTTGAGATTCTCGACGACCGTGCGCTGGCCGATATATTCGTCGAACGAACGGGGGCGCAGCGACGCGCCATAGACCTCGTCCTCGAGCGCCGACTTCGGATCGACCGCACGGCGAAGCTCTTCTGCTTGCTCTTCGACGGCGGCGGCGTCGTCCGGGCCGAGAAGCCGCTTCCGAGCGTCGCTCACGGAGTAGAAACGTTCGCGCGACTTCGATAAATCTCCGCCAGCAGCCGCTCCGCATCGGCGATCTGGGGATTTCGTTCGAGCGTTTCGGCGACCATCGCTTCGGCCTCGCCGCGCTTGTATTCGAGCTGCAAGAGCACGGCGAGCGCCTCTTCCGCGAAGTCCGGCATCGCTCGCTTGGGTTCTGCCGCATGTGGCTGCGCCGGTTGGATCAACAAGAAACGTGCGACCTTCCCCTGCAGCTTGGCGACGATGTCGCGAGCCTTCTGCTGCCCGATCCCGGGGAGCGTCCGCAGCGTCGCAAAATCGCCCTCGTCGATCGCACGGGCGATCCGCGTCATCGGCATCGCGAAGGCGCGCGCCGCCGACTTCGGACCGATGCTCGCGACCGAAAGCAACGCTTCGAAGAACTCACGCTCGATCGCGTTCGTGAACCCGAAGAACGTGTACCGGCCGGCGTTTCCATCGAGCTGCAGGTGCGCGTATACCTCGAGCTCGACCGGAGCGCCGGTATGTGCCGGAACCTTTTCGGCGACGCACGGCGGCAGGACGATCTCGTATCCCAAGCCGGCGGTCTCCAGGACGACCCGGTCGCTTCCGCGTTCGACGAGCGTCCCTTTGATTTTCGAGAACACTACCGCCGGGCTCCGTTCGGGCGGCGATCGCGATGCGCGAACGCGATTGCGAGCGCCAGCGCATCGGAGACGTCATCCGGCCGTGGGAGCGTGCGCAGACCTAGCAGCTGCGCGACCATTCTCTTCACCTGTTCCTTTCGCGCCGCGCCGCTCCCGACGAGCGCACATTTGACGAGCGCGTGGGCAAGCGAACGAACCGGAACGTCGTTCGCACCCGCCGCAAGACAAAGCACGCCGCGCGCGTGACCCATCAAGACCGCAGTCGACGGATTGCGATACGCCGTCCAGAGCTCTTCGACCACCATGCAGCTCGGCCGCAGCGTCTGCACGATCTCGACCATCGAAGCATGCAGCTCCGCAAGACGCGCTTCGAGCGGCGCCCGCGAATCCGGTTCGATCACGCCCGCCTCGACTAGGCGGGCGCGCGGCGTCTCCACATCGATGACGCCGTAACCGGTGACGCGCAACCCGGGGTCGACCCCGAGAATCCTCAACGCGGCGCGCCGTTCACGTACAGGCTGACGGTCTCTCCGACGTTGAGTTGCGCGTGCGCCGCCGGTTCCGTCCGCGCGACGGTCCCGTCCTGACCCTCTTGGACGTAGCTGACGTTTCCGGGCTTGTAACCCAAACGAACCAGCGTCGCTTTCGCCGCATCGAGCGTCAGGCCGGCGACGTCGGGGACGGTGCCGGGAACCGCGACCATCACGTTGACGGTCGCGCCTTTGCGCGCTTGCGCCGACGGGGCCGGATCCTGCGCGAAGACCGACCCGTCGCTTCCGGCTTGAATCGTATAGGTGATCTTCGGATTGAACCCGGCGGCGACGAGCGCATCGCTCGCATCGCTCGCCGTCTTCCCGCCGAGATCGGGGACCCCAAGCATCGCGGGCCCGGTGCTGACGGTCAGCGTCACGGTCGATCCCGCGTCGACTTTCGAGCCGGCGACGGGATCCTGCGATGCAACCTGGTCTTCGGGAACGCCGTCGAGCGCGACGCGCTGCACGTTGACGTTGAGCTTCGCTTTGGAGAGAACGGCTTGCGCGTCGCCGAGCGTGTGCGTGACCAAATCCGGGACGACCACCGGTGCCGGACCGCTCGAAACGATCAAGGTCACGACGCTCCCAGGTTTCACCATCGCGCCGGCAGCGGGCGACATCGCCAAGACGTTGCCCTTCGGCTTGTCGCTCGAATAGCGCGAGACGACTTTCGTCTTGAATCCTTGCTGCTCGAGGGTGCGTTGCGCGTCGGCAACGGTGAAGTCGTTGACGCTGACGAGCTCCTTAGGCGCGAGACCGGTCGAAACGAAGAGCTCGACTTCACTGCCGCGCGCGACGCGGCTCCCGGCTTCGGGAGCTTGCCGAACGACTTCGTCGCGCGGGACGCTGTCGCTCGGAATCCCGGTCAACTTCGCGTGAAGCCCCGACTGCTCGAGGTCGCGCTGCGCGTCGACCGCGCTTCGCCCGCGCTCGTCTGCGACACTGATTCCCTGCAACAATGGGAGCGCACCGCCCCAGAACGCATAGCCGCCGACGACCGCCAAGATCAGCACGAGTCCGAGCGCGACGTACCGTCCGGGACCCCAACCACCGCTCGTCGGCGCGAGCCCATCGCCGCCGTCGCGCTCGTACGACACCTCGGCACCGGCGCCATTGGGGGCGTTTGAGTCGGGCGCTTGCGAGCGGCGCGGAGGGGGTCGGCCGGGGCCCGGGATCGGCCGCATCGGAGCCGTCATCCCTTCGCGCGAGACCGCGGCACTCGCGACCATCGGCAACTCGCGCGCCTCCCGCAACGCCGATGCGACGTCGCTCGCCGACCGGAAGCGCTCGCCGGGATCCTTTTGCATCAAGCGCTCGACGATCGCGCAGAGTGCCGGACTGATCCCCGTCTCGCGCGGGTCGAGTGCGGGCGGCGACTCGCTCACGTGCTTGAGCGCGACGGTCACCGGCGACTCGCCGGTGTACGGCAGCTTCCCGAGCAGCATCTGATAGAGCACGACGCCGACGCTGTACAGATCCGAAGTCTCGCGCAATTCGAGACCCTGCGCTTGCTCGGGCGAGATGTAGTAGACACTCCCCATCACCATCCCGGGCTGCGTTACCGTTAGCGTCTGCTGCGTGACCGCGCGCGCGATCCCGAAGTCCGAGAGCTTCACGACGTCGTCGTGGGTGATGAGGATGTTGGCGGGCTTGATGTCGCGGTGAAGCAAGCCCTGGCGATGCGCGTATGCGAGGCCATTGCAGATCTGCGCCGCGTAATCGATCGCGACCGGCTCGGGGATCTTGCCGTCGGCCCGGATCATCTCGCCGAGCGTCGTCCCCTCGACGAGCTCCATCACGATGAAGTAGGTGCTGTTCTCCCGGCCGACGTCGAACGTGTTGACGATGTTCGGGTGCGAGAGCTTCGCCGCCGACTGCGCTTCGTTATAGAACCGTCGGACGAAGTCGTCGTCCGCCGCGAACTGCTCGCGCAAGACTTTGATCGCGACGCGCCGGCGCAGGAGGACGTCCGTGCCCGCATAGACGACGGCCATCCCGCCGTCGCCGATGCGCCGCTCGAGCCGGTACCGGTTGTTGAAGATCTGGTCTTGGGTCATCGGGAGCCGTTCTTGTGTGCGAGCGCGACGCGCAGGACGCTGCGCGCGATCGGCGCGGAGACCGCCCCTCCGTATCCGGCGTTCTCGACGACGATTGCAAGCGCGACCCGTGGAGCTTCCGCCGGAGCGAAGGCGACGAACCAGGCGTGCGCTTTCCCCATAGGATTCGTCGCCGTCCCCGTCTTTCCGGCGACGCTTACGTCGGGGAGCGCTGCAGCCGTTCCCGTTCCTCTTCGGACGACGCCGACCATCAAATCGCGGACCTCGTTCGCCGTTTCGGTCGCGATCGGAGTCG
>JAFAMS010000249.1 GCA_019233165.1 Vulcanimicrobiota bacterium
ATGTTCGCGCACGTGAAGGTGACGCAATGACGCTGAACATCAACGAGCGGCGCGTGATCCTTGCCCACATTTGGGTCGCGGTCGGCGCGCTCTTCGTCGGGACCTCCTTCGGCTTGATGCAGGTCTATACGCGAGCCGGTGCGACGCAGGCTTCGGCGCTCTTCGATTACTATCGCTTGCTGACGGCCCACGGTGTCCTGCTCGCGATCGTCTTCACGACATTCTTCATCTGCGCAATTGCGACGTACGCCACGTTTTCGACGATCCCGCGCCAGAATCGGCCGCTCGGGTTCGCGTGGGCCGCGTGGTGGGTCATGCTGATCGGCACCGTCATGGCCGCTGTCGAGATCCTCGCGGGGAACGCCAGCGTGCTCTATACCTTCTACGCCCCACTCAAAGCGAGTCCGTGGTTTTACCTCGGCGCGACGCTGCTCGTCGCCGGGTCGTGGGTCGTCATGGTCGACGTTCTCGTCCAGATTCAGGCATTCAAGGCGGCGAACCCCGGCCGCAAGGTGCCGCTCCCCGCATTCGTCGCGGCGGTAACGTTCGTGATGTGGTTCATCGCCACGCTCGGCGTCGCCGGGGAGATGCTGCTGCTGATTCCGTGGGCGTTCGGCTGGGTGCCGGGCGTCGACGTCCATCTCAGCCGGATCATGTTCTGGTATTTCGGGCACCCGCTCGTCTACTTTTGGATCATGGGCGCCTACATGGTGTGGTACACCGTCATCCCACGGATCTTGAAGGTTCCCGTTTGGAGCGACTCGCTCACCCGGCTAGCGTTCTTGCTGCTCTTGCTGCTCTCGCTTCCCGTCGGCCTTCACCATCAATTCATGGACCCGGGGATCTCGAACACGTGGAAGCTGCTGCACACCTTCCTGACGCTTTGCGTCGTCCTTCCTTCGCTGATGACGGCTTTCGCGATCTTCGCAACGTTCGAAGCCTACGCGGCGAAGCAAGGAAAGCGGGGTTTTGCGGCAATCGTCGGTTCGCTGCCGTGGGAGAACCCGGCGTTCACCGGAAGCACGCTGGCGATGATTCTGTTCATCTTCGGCGGCTTCGGCGGGATCGTAAACTCGTCGTACTCGCTCGACATTCTCGTGCATAACACGATGTGGGTCGTCGGGCACTTCCACATCACCGTCGGCGGGCCGGTGGCGCTGACGTTCCTGGCCGTGAGTTATCTCATGATCCCGGCTCTGACCGGCCGACAGCTCATGACCCCGCGGCTGGCAAACGCGCAAGTCATCGGCTACTTCGTCGGGATGTCGATCATGTCGATCGGGATGCACGTTGAGGGATTGCTCGGCGCGCCTCGGCGCACCGCCAACCTCGACTACGGCAACAGCATCGTGAGCGCGAGCTGGGGCTCTTGGTCGATTCTCGCCGCGATCGGCGGGACGATTATCTTCGCCAACATCATCTTGTATGCGTTCGCACTGGCCGGACTCATCGGCGTGAAGGCAAAAGGCGAGACCGATTTCGCGTTCGCCGAAGCCGAGGACAAAGAGTCCTCTCCGTGGTGGCTCAACCGACTCGACCTTTGGGTTGCTGCGGCGTTGGTACTTATGATTGCCGCATACACGGGTCCAGTCGTTCAGCACTTCACCGAAGGCACGATTTATCTCGCACCCGGAGCGCGTACGTGGTGAGGGTGGAGGCCCGGGGTCTCGCCGAACCTTGGGAAGAGATGCCGACCGAACGAATCTTGGTCGTGGAAGACGAACCGGAGATCGCAGAGGCCGTACGGGCGTATTTGCAGCGCGAGGGCTTTGCCGTCGAGGTGAGGGGCGAAGGCGCTGCGGCGATCGCCGCCGCGGACGCCGAGACGCCGTCCTTGATGATCGTCGACGTAGGACTCCCGCAAATGAACGGCTTCGAAGTCTATCGCAAGATTGCCGAGAAGGCGCGCATTCCGACGATTTTCTTGACTGCGCGTTCCGATGAAGTCGACCGCATCGTCGGTTTGGAGCTCGGCGCGGACGACTACGTCGTCAAACCGTTCTCACCGCGCGAGCTCGTCGCCCGCGTCCGCGCAGTGTTGCGGCGCAGCACGGCGCCGCCGGTCGAGAAGAAGCAACACGTTTTGCGAGTCCACGATCTCGTGGTGGATCTCGACGCGCACGACGTGCGCCGCGGCGACGGCCACGTCCAGCTCACGCCGGCCGAGTTTCGGATCCTCGCCGCCCTCGCCGCCGAGCCGGGTCGCGTCTTTACGCGTCCCCAGCTCCTCGACACGCTCAACGACGACGGCGGAATCTACGAGCGAACGCTCGACCGGCATATCAACAACCTGCGCAAAAAGCTCGAGCCGAACCCCGATCAGCCGACGTACGTCATCACGGTGTACGGCGTCGGGTACAAAATGCGCAAGTAGCGCGCTTACTTGACTGCGGCGACCTGCTTCTCGGTCACTGCCGACGCTTTGTTCCCCCACGACGAGCGTATGTAGGTAACGACGGCCGCAATATCTGCGTCGGAGAGTTGTCCGCGCCATGCGGGCATCGCGCCGTTGTAGCTCTTTCCGTTGACGGTGATCGAGCCGTTCACGCCTTTGACGACCGACGTAATGACCTTGGTGGGGTCGCCCGTCACGTCTTTGTTCCCCGCGAGCGGCGGGAACGTCGAGGCCAGACCCTGTCCGTTCGCCTGATGGCAGCTCGCGCATTTGCCGTCGTAGATCGCCTTGCCGTCGGAAGCGGCGGCACGCACCGTATGTTCGCTCGTCAGCGTGAACGCCGCTACGGCGACGCCGGCCAGAACGGGAATAAGAAACCGTTTTAACATCTTTACCTCACGGTTGCAGCGGTTGTGTCCTTCGCTCCCGTCCGTCGCTGTCCCGCCGCGTCTTCGCGGCCGTGCACGACCACGACCGGAATGCTTGCGGTTCGCATCACGCCTTCCGCAGTACTTCCTAACAACAGTCGTTCGAGGCCGCGCTTGCCCTGCGTCCCCATCACGATCGCATCGGCATTTCGGGCCACCGCAAACCGAACGATCGCGGTCTCCGGTCGGCCTTCGAGCTGCGCGCACGTGCACGGGACTTCGGCGCGAGCGGCCGACAACGCGGCGGCGCCCAGAATTTCCTGCGCCCCTTCGTTCAACGCATCGAGCGCCGGCGACAGGT
>JAFAMS010000470.1 GCA_019233165.1 Vulcanimicrobiota bacterium
GCCAAGAACTGCACGTATTTGCCCGTCGCTTGCGAGGCGCCCCAGTTGGCCGCCCGCAGCGCGCCGAGGTTCTCTTCGCGATCGTAGACGCGGATGCGCGGATCGAGCGCCGCGACGCCGGCGACGCTCTCGCCGCCGTCGTTCACGACGATGATCTCGAGATTCTCGTACGTTTGCGCGAGCAACGAACGCAGGCTGTTGTTGCGCAGATCTTCGGGCCTGTTGTAGGTCGCGATGACGACGCTGACGAGCGGCGTTTGCGCCGCACGCCGGGGCCGCGTGCTCTCGAGTGCATCCTGGATCGCATCGACGCTCGGCGCCACGGCACGCGGCTGGGAGGGACCGTGCGCGACCGCACAGCTCGCCGCATCGAACAGGCTTCGGTAATCCCACGGAACGTACGCGAAGCCTCCGCGCACCCACTCGTGCGCGCCGCCGGTCGTCGCGAACGCGAGCGGGACGCCGCGCTCGGCAAACGCAAAGCTCCAGCTCGGGTCGGAGATCGAGACGTCGACGACGCACGCCGCATCGCTAACCGCGTCGAACGCGTCGGCCGTACCCTCGAGGAGGTACGTCGCTCGACTCTCGATTCTCGGATTCGTATCCGAAGCGATGACGACGAGCTCCGCGTGCAACGGGTGCAAGGCGGCGACGAAGAACGCCAGGGATTCGGCTGAGCGTCCCGGTGCCCACAGCGCGATACGGCTGCGTCGTTGGCCGCGGTAAGCCCACCCCGCGGGCAAATTCCGAGGCGCGAGAAATCGGACGAACCGGGCCTGGGAATCGAACGACGAACGATAGCGGTCGTATTCCGAGAACGACCGGACGACCACGACGTCCGAGAGATGGATGCAGTCCCGGGCCATGTGCGAGGTGTGCGATGGATAATCGATCAGTTGATCGAGCGTCCGATCGCCGACGCGCAATTTTCGGCTGCGAACCAGCTCGAGAACGATCCGCGCGTCGCCGCGCGATTTCTCTTGTAAGCCGGCTTGGGCGATCTGTTGCGAGACGGCCGCGCGTGGATCGTCGATGAAAAGCATCCCGGCGAACCGCTCACCCCGGCCCCGTCGCGACGCCATCTCGAAGTATGCGTCGCCGAGCCTATCCTCCGAGGCGAGCACCGCGGGGATCCCCGCGAGCAGCGGAGCGAGCTCGAGCGCGGGCGCTCCGAACGCTGCCGGCTTCACGGTCATGTCGCGAAGGTGAACTCTTCGGACGCGACGATCGGCGGAAACGTGAAGTTCTCGGCCCGGCTCGATATGTTCGCGTACGTTCCGGCCCGCGTTTGCACGACGAAGCTGTTCTCCGAAGGATGCAAATCGAACATCGCGCGCAGACCGGCGGGGACGTCTTTCGTCGCTCGTCGCGAGATGTTGTGGCCCCGGTCGCGGATCAACCATTCGTTCGTGTAGCGGGGGACGTGGAGAAAGTCGGTCTCCTTGAGAAGCCGGATCTGGAGCTCCTGATCGGCGAGCAGCAAGTCCCGAAAAAACTCCAAACGCCGCACGAGCTCGAGCCGCATGAAGAGTCCCTGGCCGGCAACCGTGGAGCTTGCCATCGCTTCCTCGAGGTCGGTCGCCTGGGTGAACACGGTGGCGTTGAACCCGATCGTCGTCCAGCCCTCATCCTTCAGACGTTCGTATCGGATCAACGTATCGCCGTGCGCGACCCCGTAGCCGGTGGTCCGTTCCAACGCCTCGACAAGCCGCGCGACGTGGTCGGGATAGAGCGCATCGTCGTCGGCCAAGAACTGCAGATATTTCCCCGTCGCCTGGCGCGCGCCGAAATTTCCGGTCTCGAGCGGACCTACGTTCTCCTCGCGGTCGAAGACCCGAATGCGGGGATCGAGCTTCGCGACGTCCGCGACTTTCTCGCCGCCATCGTTCACGACGATGATCTCGAGATTTCGATACTGCTGCGCCAGCAGCGAGCGCAGGCTGTTGCGGCGCAGCTCCTCGGGACGGTTGTAGGTTGCGACGACGATGCTGACGAGCGGGCCTTCGCGCAAAGGCTTGGGCCGCGCCGCGGCGAGCGCCGCCCAGATGACCTCCGTGTCGGGGAGCGGTTCGCGCACGCGAGACGAACCCTCGGCGATCGCCGCGCACGCACCGTCCAAGATTCCGTGCGAGCTCCACGGCGCGTACGCGCGCCCGCCGTCGACCCATTCGTGTGCCCCGCTGAGCGTCGAATACGCAAGCGGCACGCCGCGCGCCGCCAGCGCGTGGCTCCAGCTCGGATCGGAGATCGCCGCGTCGATCACACAGGACGCCGTCGAGACCGCTTCGCGCGCGGCGGGATCGTCCTCGTGCAGGTAGATCGCGCGCTCCGAGAACGCCTCGCCCCCGCTGGAGACGACGACGAGCTCGGCGTGCAGCGGATGGAGCGCAGCAACAAAAAGCGCCGTCGTCTCAGCCCGGCGTCCGGCCGCCCAGATCACGATCCGGCGCGCGAGCGGCCCGCGATATTCCCAATTGCCGAGCTCGCGACGCGGGATCCAGCGCACGAACTCGTTGCGCGTACCGAAATCGAAACGGTAGCGTTCGTATTCCGAGAACGAGCGGACGATCAAGACGTCGCCGAGCCGCGCGAAATCGCGCGCCGCTACGACCA
>JAFAMS010000377.1 GCA_019233165.1 Vulcanimicrobiota bacterium
GACCGACGATGGGAGCACCGGTCACCACGGTTTCGTGACCGATCTCCTGCGGACTCGCCCGCTCCCCGCCCTGATCCTCGCGTGCGGACCGTCGGCGATGCTGCGCGCCGTCGCGGCGCTCGCGAACGAGCGCGCGATCCCGGCGCAGCTCTCCCTCGAGGAAACGTTCGGCTGCGGCGTCGGCGCGTGTTGGGGATGCGTCGTGCCTCTCGCCCGCAGCAGCGCGCAAGCCCCCCACTTTCCGCCCGCGAGCCCGAACGAGCCGCGGCCGTTCGCGCACGCGCGCATCTGTAAGGAAGGGCCGGTGTTCTGGGCATCGGAGTTGATGTGGTGAAGCACTTGGCGGCGCCGCTGATGCGGACGAAGCTCGGAAATCTCGAGCTTGCGTATCCCACGCTGATGGGGAGCGGGTGTTACGGCTCCGGCGAGGAGTACGCGCCGTTCGTCGACTTGGCGAAGATCGGAGGCGTCGTCCTCAAGAGCGTGACGCGGCATCCGCGTCTCGGGAATCCGACCCCGCGGCTGGTCCAAACGCCGGGCGGGATGTTGAACGCGATCGGCTTGCAAAATCCGGGGATCGACTTCTACCTCGAGCACGAGGTCCGAAAATTTGCGGAGCGGCCGTGTGCGGTGATCGGAAGCGTCGCCGGATTTTCGGTCGACGACTACGCGTACGTGACCGAGCGGCTTGCGGCGCGCGACGAGATCGACGCGATCGAGGTGAACATCTCGTGTCCCAACGTCGCCTCGGAAGGCGAGACGTTCGCCTGCGATCCGGGGCTCACGGCGCAGGTCGTTCGCGCCGCGCGCGCGGCAACCGCGAAGACGTTGATCGTCAAGCTGTCGCCGAACGTCACCGATATCGCGGCGATCGCGCGCGAAGCGGAAGCCGCCGGTGCCGACGCGCTCGCCGTCGTGAACACCGTTCGCGGGATGTCGATCGATGTCGATCGCTGGGCGCCCCGGCTCGGCAACGTCACGGGCGGTCTTTCGGGGCCGGCGATCCGGCCGATCGCGGTCCTGGCGGTCTATGAGGTCGCGCGCGCGGTCTCGATTCCGATCGTCGGTCAAGGCGGGATCGAAACCGTCCGCGATGCGCTCGAGTTCTTCTTGGCCGGTGCCAGCGCGATCTCGATCGGGACGGCGAATTTCACCGATCCGCGCATTCCGGTAAGGATCGTCTCCGAGCTCGAGGATTATCTTCGTGCGCGGGCGTTAGGATCGGTCCACGATCTCGTCGGCAAAGCGAACGTCGGCTTCCGCTCGCCGGGCGAGTACGAGGGAGACGCAGGGTGACGGAGCTGATCGTCGCGCTCGATCTTCCGACGCTCGAAGCGACGTGCGCGATCCTCGACCGGCTCGAAGGCCTGCCGCTCATCTACAAAGTCGGGCTCGAGGCGTACTGCGGCTACGGTCCCGCGATTCTTGCCGAGCTCGAAAAGCGCAACGCGTCGTGCTTTCTCGACCTGAAACTGAACGATATCCCGCGGACGGTCGCAGCGGCGATGCGTGCGCTCGTCGCGCCGCGGATTCGCATCATCGACGTCCACGCGCTCGGCGGAAACGAGATGATGCTGGCAGCCGTCGAGGCGGCCGAGGAGCGGGCGCGCGAGCTTGGGATCGATCCGCCCGAAGTCTTCGCGGTGACGGTCCTCACGAGCATCGCCGAGGAAGATCTGCGCGAGTTGGGGCTCTCCGGCGGCCCCGGCGAGAATGCAATCCGTCTCGCCGCGCTCGCGCGCGACGCCCGGTGCAGCGGCGTGATCTGCAGCCCGCGCGAGGTCCGCGATCTCAAGAGCTTCTTCGGAACGGAATTCAAGACGCTGACACCCGGCGTTCGTCCGCCCGAAGCCGCGCACGGCGATCAAAAACGGGTGATGAGCCCGCGCGAAGCCCGGGATGCGGGGAGCGACTACATCGTCGTCGGGCGTCCCATCCTCGAGGCCGCCGACCCGCGCGCGGCCGCGACCGCCATCCTCGCCGAGATCGTCCCGGCGTGAATGCCGCCCTCGATCTCGCAGCGACGCTGGTCGAACGCGGCGCACTCCTCGAAGGGCATTTCAAACTCTCGTCGGGGCGGCACAGCGCGAGGTTCGTGCAGAAGTTTCGGATCCTCGAGC
>JAFAMS010000523.1 GCA_019233165.1 Vulcanimicrobiota bacterium
GCGCTCGATCTGGACGGCGCCGAGCGACGCATCGTCGAGGTAGACGGGCTGCGGCGAAAGCGCCGCGCTCCCGAGTCCCGCCGCCAGCAGCAGGACGCCGACGAGGATCAGCAGCCCGGCACTGATTCGCATTACGGCGCGTTCGCGGTGACGGAGAGCGAGCCGACGCCGTACGCGGGATCGGCCGGAAAGGCGTTCGGCCCAGGGGTGCAATTCAGATAGAGCTGGACGTCGAAGCTGACTTTCGCGTTGTTGTTCGACGCGATGTTCGCGCAGGTCACTGGGCCCGAGCTGAGTTGGATGAGACCCGACGAGCTGAAGACGCCGCTGGGATCGGAGGTCGCCGTGCACTGCGCGTAGTACGCGCCGGCCGCGATCGAGCCGGAGCTCCCGCTGATCGCCGGCGCGGTGAGCGTGATCGAGCCGGCGAGCGCCGACGTCTTGATGTGAAGTTGAAACGACTGCGGCGTGTTGGAACCGGCTAGCTGCGAGCTCGTGATGTCGGTGACCGTAAACCCGATCGTCCCCGACGACAGCTTCGTGAACGAAAGGATCGAGCCGGCGTTCGCGCGGGACGCCGTCATCATCGTCAGAGCGAGGACGATGCCGATCGCGAAGCCGCGCGCGCGCATTTAGCGAACCGTGAACTCGGTCGTACCTTCGAGGAGCGTGTCGCCGCCGAAGTCGACCGTCAGCTGGAGCATGTATTTTCCGGGAGCGAGGCCTTGGAGCGTGCGGTTGTAGACGCGCGCGGCGCCGGCGAAGATCGCGGGCGTGCTGTCGTCGCGCGATTGCACGACGCGGCCGCCTTGCGCGACTTGCATCCGGATTTGCGGTCGCACGAACATCCCGCCGTCGTTCTGCATCCGCGCGAGGAGACGGACGTTGCCGTTCCCGGCGTCCTCGACGCGTAGCGACGTGAGCTTGAGATGCCGCGGCGGGTTTCCGATCGTCTCGTAGACGAGGACGTTCGCGCCGACGCCGATCGAGCCGGGACCCGACGCGGACGCGGCGCGGATGAAGTAACCGCCCCAATAATTCCGCGGCGCCGCATCGAAAGTAGAAGGAAGAACCAGACTGAGGGTGAGCTCTTCGGTCTGGCCCGGTGCGAGCGTGAGCTCGCCGCCGGAAAGCCGGAGATACGGATTGAGCGACGATGCACCCATCGTCCCCGGCTTCGACGTGCGGACGGTTCCGTCGACCGTCGTGTCCCAATCGATCTGGCTCGCCGTGATCTTCGCCGCGTCGGTTCCGACGTTCTTGATCGTCACGTGCGTGCTCGCCTGACCGCCAGGGGCGACGTTGAACTGCACGATCAGCGGTTGCACCGAGATCTGCAAGCCCAACGGTTCTGCCCGTCCGCTCGCCGGCGCGAGTGCGATCGTCAGCAGAGCGACCGCACCCGCGAGAAAGGCCCGCATCGTCCTAGTTGGCGGTGGCCGTCGCCGTGAATCCCGTAACGGGATACGTGTCGGCGGCGACTTGCGCCGAGTCGAGCGCGAGCGCGAGGTTGAGGCTGTACGCGGAGATGATGAGGCCGGTCCAGGACTGGCAGTTCACTGCCGAAGCCGAGAGCGGCGCGTTGGTGGCGAGCGTCCCCGGGGTTCCGCCGAAGCTTGGGCTCCCGGTCGTGCCGCCCGTGCAGGTCATCTGGAACGCCGACGGAGCGATCGTGCCGCCGCCGGTCCCGGTGATCGTCGCGCCCGTCAGGCTGACCGACGTCCCGCCGGTGTCGTTCTTGGTGCTGCGGAATGTGCCCGAGACCGTTGCGGTCGTCGTGCACGAAACCATCCCGGTGATCGACGCGCCGACGTTGCACGCGATGTTGCTGCCGGAGCTGTATCCGACACCGATCGTCGCTTGCACCGCGGCCGTCACCGCTACGTTGACCGTAGCCGTGTTCGAGGCTGCAGAAGCCGGCGCAGCAAACGCACCGATCGCAAGCGCGATCGCGGGGATTGCTGCGAGGCTAACTTTGATTTTCACGTTGTTTTCCTTTGCTAGCTGCCTGTGGATGAGGTAAGCAGCCACATCCTAGCACCGTGCAAACGACTCGCAAGTGATCGATGTCCGATTTTTCAAGTCTTGACAGAGTAAAGAAAACGTCAGTAAAACGCGCTTTACAAAACACACGACGTACGTAGCAATCGCACGCCGACCTAAGTCGAAGCGCATGAAGCAATAAGAAGGAAGTGCGAAGAACGCGAGAGGCAGCAAGGCGAGGCTCGCTTCCTCACCCTGTCGCGGCGAGCGCAGAGCCAAAACCAAACGGTGTCATCCCGCATCCCCCCGGCTTAGCAGGGGGTTTCAGAGAGTGCTAATGCGACAGCTCTGGCATCGGTACAATCCGAATACCGACGTCTTCTACGACGACGACTCCGGGCGCATGGTCGTCCACGTGGAGCTGGCCGGGGCCGACCCCGACAGCCTTTCCGTCGCGGTCGACGACGACGGGCTCTCGATCACCGGAACGCGGGTCGATCGCGCCGGTCCGTGCGGCTCGATCATTCAAAAGGAAATCGAGTACGGACCCTTTGCCAAGAAGCTGCGCCTGCCGGCCCCGATCGACGTCGACGCGGCGACCGCTACCTACACCGACGGTATCCTGACGATCGTGCTCCCGCTCTCCAGGACGGAGATGCAGACCCCACGTGCGCTCAGGATGATCGTAAGAAAGATCTCGATCTAAGGAACATGGAAACCCCGGATCTCTCCGCGCTCGAATCCATCGGCATTCTTCCGCTGCAGGAAGCGGTGTTGTTCCCCAACACCGTGATCCCGCTCGCGGTCGTGAAGAAGCCGGGTATCGCGCTGGTCGAGGAGGCGCTGCGCGAGGGCAAGCCGATCGGGCTGGTCGTTCTCAAAGACAAGGACACGGAGAACCCGGGCGCCGACGACATTCGCCGCGTCGGTACGATCGGCACGATTCAAAAGATGCTGAAGATACCGGACGGGACACTGAGTTGCATCGTCGCCGGCTCGAACGTCTTCCGTATCGACGAAGTCGTCCAAACCGAACCGTATCTGGTCGCGAAGTTCACCGAGACGCCGGACGTTACGAGCGACTCTGAAGAGCTCGTCGCGATGCACCGCAATCTCGCGACGCTCTTTCAGAAGCTGCTCTCGTACCTCCCACAAGCGCCGCGCGAGATGGAGATGGAAGTCCAAAACATCACGGACTCCAATCTCCTCACGTATTTCGTCGCATCGACGATGCGGCTCGACACCGACGATCGCCAAGCGATCCTGGAGGAGCGCAACACCGAGAAGCGGCTGCGCAAGCTCACGATGCTCCTGACCAAGGAGCTCGAGGTCGTCGAGCTCGGTCACAAGATTCAGTCCGACATCCAACGCGAGATGGAGAAGAACCAACGCGAGTTCTATCTCCGCCAGCAGTTGCGCGCGATTCAGGACGAGCTCGGCGAAACCGATCCGCAGCTCGCCGACGCAAACGAGCTGCGCAAGAAAGTCGAAGAGTCCGGGATGCCGGAGGACGCCCGCAAGGCGGCCGACCGCGAGCTCGATCGTCTCGGAAAAGTTCCGCAGGCGTCGCCCGAGTACAGCGTGATCCGCACGTACCTCGATTGGCTCGTCCAGCTCCCATGGAGCAAGACGACCGACGACAACATCGACATTTCCAAAGCGCGTGAAGTCCTCGATGAGGACCACTACGATCTCGACAAGATCAAAGACCGGATCGTCGAGTATCTCGCCGTT
>JAFAMS010000175.1 GCA_019233165.1 Vulcanimicrobiota bacterium
TCGGTGCGCTCAACTACATCGAGGAGCGCGAGTGCTCGACGGGCACGTGCGTCATGCGCCTTTTGCGCGCGCTGGGTGCGACGATTACGGCCGACATCGCGACCTGCCTGCTCACGACGATCATGACCGACACCGGCGGTTTTATGCACAGCAACACGACGCCCGAGGTTCTTCGAATCTCGGCCGACCTGATGGAATTGGGCGCCGACAAAGAGCAGATCACCGAAGAGATCTTTGCCAACAAACGCTTCGAGGCGCAACGCTTGCTCGGCGCCGTCCTCGGACGCGCCGTCCTCGACGACGCCGGCCGCTACTGCTGGGCCGTGATCGATCAAAAACTCATCGACGAGCTCGGCGCCGACTACGAAGACACCGAGGACATCGTGAATCAGCTGCGCGCGGTCGAGGGCGTCGAGGTCGCCGCGCTTTTCAAAGATTTCGACGGCGCGGTTCGCGTCAGTCTGCGCAGCAGCGGACGCGTGAACGTCCAGGCCGCCGCAAGCCGGCTCGGCGGCGGCGGCCACTTCCGCGCTTCGGGGCTCACCTATCCCGGCACGATCCAAGAAGCAATCGCCGGAGTTCACTCCGCCTTGTACGCGGAGGGACTGTAGCTCGCTCGGGTTCGTCAATCTCTTCAAACCGCCCGGGCCGAGCTCGACGCGGTTCGGCGCGCGGTTGCGGTGGATTTACGGCACCCGCGGGGAGCCGAAGCTCGCCGTCGGGCACGTCGGGACCCTCGACCCGCTTGCGTGCGGCGTCCTTCCGATTGCGCTAGGTCGCGCGACGCGCCTCATCCCGCTCATCGCGGACAAACGGAAATCGTACGCGTTCACGCTCGTCCTAGGACGCGCGACCTCAAGCGGCGACGCCGGCGGCGAACCGACCGCTACCGCACCGGTGCCGGCGGACTCCGTCGCGCGTCTCGAGCGCGCGATACCGGAGTTCATCGGGCGAGTCGAACAAGTGCCGCCGATGGTCAGCGCGCTCAAGATCGACGGACGCCGCCTTTATCGGCTGGCGCGCGAAGGGAAAACCGTCGAGCGAAAGTCGCGCGCGATCACGATCTACGCGCTGGCGATCGTCGGCGAAGAACGCGACCCTCCGGCGATTCGCTTGCGGGTCGCGTGCAGCGAAGGCACGTATGTCCGAACGCTCGCCGAAGATCTCGCCCGCGCGATCGGGACCGTCGGACATGTCGGCGCTTTGCTGCGCGAAGGATCGGGACCCTTCATCATCGGCGAGAGCGTGACGCTCGACGAGATCGCGGCCGATCCGGCGCGCGCCTTGATCCCGCCCGAGCGCGTGATCGCGATCCCGACGATCGTCCTCGACGGGCGCGGCTCCGCCGATTTTCGAGCCGGTCGAATTGTCGCGATCCCGGAGCCGGTCGGCGAGACCCACGTGTTCGTGCGCGACGTGACGCGAACGCTGGTCGGCGTCGGCGAGATGCGCGGCACGATGCTCGCCCCGCGCAAGGTTTTCGTGTGAAGATCGACCGCGCATTTCCGGAAAGCCCGTACCGCGGGAACGTGGTCCTCGCCATCGGTTTCTTCGACGGCTTTCACCGCGGCCACCGCGCGATCGTCGAGGCGCTGTTACGCGAACGAAAGGCCGGTTATCGCGCCGCGGTCCTCACGTTCCGCAATCACCCCGCAACGTTTCTCCGACCGGACGCGGTTCCCCCAATGATCTCGACGCTCGAGGAGCGGCTCGACAATCTCGGGGAGGCGGGGATCGACGAAGCCTACCTGCTCCCGTTCGATGCGACGATCGCGAGCTTGGATGCGGCAAGATTCCTCGACGAGATCGTGATCGGCCGGATTGGAGCGCGCGTTCTCGTCGTGGGACAGAATTTTCGCTTCGGCGCGAATCGGGGCGGCGACGCGAACTTTGCCCGCGAGCATCTCGCACGCCGCGACGTCGGCTTCGTCGCCGTGCCGCAGCTCGAGGATCGAGGGGCGCGGATCTCGTCGACGCGGATTCGCCGTGCGATCGCGGAAGGCGACGTCGCGCTCGCGGACGAGCTGCTGGGGACCGCGTACCGGCTGCGGGGGACCGTCGTCCTCGGTGAAGGCCGCGGTCACCAGCTCGGATTCCCCACCGCGAATCTTGACGTCCCCGGCGGCAAACTGATCCCCGCAGAGGGCGTCTACAGCTGCGTCTGCAGGCACGACGGCCGCGACTACGCCGGGCTTCTCTCGATTGGGACGAATCCGACCTTCGACGGAAAGGCGCAGAGCGTCGAAGTATGGGTACGCGATTTCGAGCACACGATTTATGGAGAAGAGATCGCCCTGCGCGATCTTCGGTTCGTCCGCGCGCAGCGCCGCTTCGAGAGCGCCGAGGCGCTCCTGGAGCAAATGCGGGCCGACGTCGCCGCCGTGCCGTATCCTTCGTTCGTCAAATGAAAACGCTCGCCGTCGCGCTCCTCATCACCGCGCTCGCCGCGTTGCCGGCCGCCGCCGCAGCGCCGCCGCGTCCGGGGACGCCCGCCCCCACGTTCAAACTCAAGACGGTCGACGGAAAGCCGCTCGCGCTCGAGCAGTACAAGGGGAAGCCCGTCTACCTCGATTTCTTCGCGAGCTGGTGCGCGCCGTGCCGCGACGAGACGCCGGGGATCATCAAGCTTTCGAAGCAGTACGCGAAGAAGGGGCTCGTCGTAATCGGTCTCGACGACCAAGAAATTTCCGACCGCGCGACCGGTTTTCGCGACGACTTCAAGATCAAGTTTCCGGTCGGGATCGCCGACCAGAAGACGCTCGACAGCTACGGGGTGATCGCCCTTCCGGTCCATGTGTTCATCGACCGGAAGGGGATCATCAAGACGTATCGTTTAGGCGAGATGTCTTACGAAGAGATCGAGACTGCGATCAAGTCCATCGTCTAGGGATTGAGCGTGAGCGTCGCCGAGATGCCGCCGGCACCGGTGACGGTCGAGTGGCAGTTCGCGTCCGGGCCTGCGGTGACGACCGTATCGTAGACTGCGGTCGCATTCCCACCGGCGATAGTGACGCTGGTTGGTGACGGGTTGATCGTGACACCGCCCGGTCCGGGACACGCGACCGGTCCGAAGCTGAAGGGATTCGGTGCGTTCGTGTTCCCGTTTTGCGTCACGGTGACCGAGATGTGCTGACCGAGCGAAGCGTAGTTCACCGGGTTGGGGCTTAGTCCGATCGGACCCGGCGCCGCAGGCGTCGGCGTAACGGAGCTCGACGGAATGTTGAACGTCACCGGCGCGCCGACCGTGACCGTCCCGCTGTCGCCGTTGGAAAGGGAGACGGTACCGCTCCCGCCGCCCGAGCCGAGGGTGATCGACATCGCCGTGATCGTACCGGACGAGACGAAGGTCACCGATCCGGCGCTGACGTTCGGAATCCCGACGGCGGCGCCGTTGAACCCGCTCCCGATTGCGGAGATTGGACTGCCGTCGACGGTCGTGTAGACGAGGAAGCAACCCTGCGTCCCGCTCATCAGATTGTACGAGCCGAAGTAGACGTTGACGGCTTGCGTGCCGCCCGGCGTCGACGTCGGACCTGAGGTTGGGGTTGCGGTCGGGGCACCCGTCGGCGTGGCCGAACCGGAGTACGCGAGCTTCACCCAACTGCTTGCCGTCATCGCCGTGTTCGCGGTGAAGACGCCGCCGCTCGTGTTTCCTTGCGCGAAGACCGATGTGTACGTTCCCGCGCCAAGCGCCGGCGCCGAGCAATTTGTCCCCGGAATCGGAGCGCCGGTAACGCTTGGCGTCGCCGTTGCGGTCGCGCTCGACGTAGGAGCCGGCGAAGGTGTGGCCGTCGACGAGCCGCCGAAGATGACGGCCGGCGTCACCGTGACGCCGGAGCCGGCGGTGGCGCCGATCACGACATTCGAAACAGCCTTACCGTTGTACTGAAGTAAGACTTGCTGGGTGCCGGGTCCCGTAATGGTCGGCGATCCCTGAATCGTGAACGCGCCGGTCGTATCCGAGTTCGTAATCGTAATCGGTTGGTTGTAAACTCCGGGTCCGGTGATAACGTTGCCGTCGGCGTCTTTCGCCGTGACCACGACATTCGCCGCATTCGTCTGACCGACGACGAACGACGGCGACGGGGCTCCGGGTGAAAAGACGATGCTGACGACGACCGAAGCGACGTTGCCGTTGACCGTGAAGCCGACGGTGTTGCCCCCGCTCGCCGAGAA
>JAFAMS010000208.1 GCA_019233165.1 Vulcanimicrobiota bacterium
CAGGGACGCTATCAGGAAGCCCGCACCGATGATGCCTGCAATACAGACGTACGCGATATCGAACGCCGTCTTTCCGATCGACGCCATGTACCGCGCCGTCGTGTTTGCCGGGACAAATATGGTCCGAAGCAGCCAGCTCATCACGCCGGCAAAGTTCGTCTTGTTCTTGTCGAGAGGGCTCCAGTAGGCTTCGGTCACGTCAAAAACGTCGCCGGGCGCGCCACCCGCTCGATGAACGCGCGTCGTCGTCGTGAACGGCACGGTGCTGGTCGGTGGCGACGGCGGACCTGCGCCGTGCGGCGGCGGCGGATCGACCACGTCTGCAACCCAGTCGGCCGGTCCACCTACAACCGTATTGAGCTGCCCCAACAGCGCGAGAGCCGCCTGGTCCTGCATCTCGTACGGCGGGTGCGGCATCACGCCGTGCACTACAACGACGGCGACCCTCGATGGCACTACTCGCATCCTCCCGCGCTTATCGAACCGGAACTTCCGAGAGCGTTATTCCTCAGGTAAGACCACCGCCGCCCCTGGGAGACTGAGACGCTGAGCGGGTAAGCATCCGACGTGGCCGACGCATCTTTTTGGCGACGGGCTCGCAGCCGCGTTCGGATGCTTCTTTTCCCTCCGGAGGTTCCTCGGCGGTTCCTTATCGATCCCGCCGCGTACCGGCGGGAACCGCTCGACCGCAACGCGATCGTCGTTAGGCCGGTTGGGCCCGAACAATACGCCGAACTTGGGCGCCTGGTGGCGGACATTTACGTCAACGAGGGGTACGCGCTGCGGAGCCAGCGAGGCTGGCTCGAGGACGTGGCGATGCGCGCGACCCAGGGCCAGATCTTTGTCGCGCTCGACCGAAACCGCATCTTGGGGAGCGCGATGCTCGCCAAGCCGCCGTCGCCGCTGGCAGAACTCTCGGGTCCGGGCGAAGGTGACGTACGGCTCGTCACGGTGGCGCGATTCGCGCGCGGTCAGGGCGTCGGAGCGAAGCTCATGGCCGCCGTCATCGACGCCGCGCGGGCCGATGGACTAAAGGCGCTCGTCCTCTGGACGCAGGCATCGATGGAGTCGGCGCAGCGCCTCTACGAGCGACTCGGGTTCGTACGCCACCCCGTGCTGGATCGCGCCACGAACGTTCGGACGTTCCTCGGGTACCGGCTCGAGTTAGACTAAGCGATCAGCTGGCTCGACGGCTGGAAATCGGACGCGTACGCTAACGTCCGCAATTGAGCGGCTTGCGCGATGAGCGCCTGCTGCACGGGGCTGAACGAATCCAAACCGGCATCGAAGTTCTTCTGAATCTGCGCTTGCACGGCTTGCAGTTGCGGCAGGTAGGTCGAGCGCGCGGTCAGCTCCGCATTGTAGGCGGTGACTTCGGAGGCCGGGAGCCACGCGCCGTTCTGCGCGACGACCATTCCGGTTGCAGGATCGACGGTTCCCGGATCGCGGCTGAGTCCGATCGAGTTGTACCACGCGTTAAGCGCATAGTCGACGGGGACTTGACCGCCGCCGCTCGCGCTCGAAATCGACTTGCCGAAATTCGTGATGTACTGGCTCTCGGTCAGTCCCTCAAACGTTGGTCCGTTCGACGTCGAAGCCGTCCGCGGCGCGCTATTCGAGCCCGAGCTGCCGGTCGTCGTGGACGACCCTGGGGCGCTCGAAGAGCTCGAACCGCTCGTGTTCCCCAGTGCCGATTCGAACGACGTCTCGATCAGCTGGAGAAACTGTTGCCCTAGCGACTGCAGGGTTTGCGGCGATTGCGACGCCTGCGGGCTCGATCCGGTCAAACCGGAGAGCACGTTCGAAAGCAGCGTCTGCGCGGCGTTTGTGATGCTGAATGACATTCCGTGGTCTTCCTTATGCGCCCGCCCACGGCGGGCACAGCTCCGTTGAAAAAGTCATCGGCGGGCGGCGGGCCCCCGTTTAGTGTCCGGGCCCCCTTGCCGGGGTGGAGGCCGAGCAGGCAGGATAGGCCCATGGACGGGATCGGGCCGGCTCAGACGACCCTCATCAACGCGGCGCTCGGCGTGCAGGCGGAATTCGCCCAAACCGCCGCGGCGCTCTCGTCCGGCCTCGGACGCGACTTGGTCAGCGGCGTCGGCGATCCGCAGCTCTCCTTCTACGATTATCTGACGGCCGCATCGGCCGCCTACGACCGGGGCACCGCGGCCGCGCAGGCCGCCCAGCCGCAGACAGTCTCGCAGGAAGCCGCCGCCGGCGAGATCGCGAGCGTCCAGCAAGAGATCGGCAATCTGACGATCGCCGCGAACAACGGACTTCTGGATCCGACGACGCAACAGATCCTGGCCTTGCAAATCAACGCCGAGACCCAGCAGATCGCGCCGATCGCGAACGCCGCCGGCCTCAATGCGAACGCGAGCACCACACTTCAATCCGGCGCGTTCCCGAGCTCGACGACGCAGCTGAATACCTTCGATCTGCGGAGCGCTCCGTTCTCTACCGTCGTCGTCGACCAGGCGCAGCTGGGGATCCAGGCCGACGAACTTCAGAATGCCGTCAACTACAACGACAATGTCTCGACAGGCCTTACCGGCATCGCGTCAGGGATCGCCGAGACGGACCGCGTCCGTGCGATCGAGACGTTCCGCGAGCAAGACCTTTCGCATCGCGCCGATCTCTTTGCGCTCGCAAGGGCCGACAACCAAGACGGCATCACGCTTGGGATGCTGGACGCGCAAGCATAGCGTTTAAAGCCTGACCTTGGGTACGGTTGCCGCATGGCACGTACCGTACCGTTTCTCCGACTCCTTGCCGTCGTTGCATCGCTGCTCGGGCTCGCCGCATGCGGCGGTGGTTCGACGAATTCCGGACCGTTCGGAACGATCGGGAATCCGAATACCTTCTCGGCCGTGTGCGATCCCGGCACGCAAGTGCAGCTCGCGAGTCCGACCCCCGGACAGACGGGTGTCTCCTCGAACATCGGCTCGATCATCGTCGTCGCGAACGGCAACGCGAACACGCTCTACAACTCCTACCAGAGCTGGAACGTGATCCTGCAAGACAACTTCGGGAACACGATCACCGGCGGACCCTTGAGTCTGGTTCCATTCAACAGCGGTCCCCATCCCTACGGCTCGGATTTTTACTATTCGTCGTCGATACCGTCGCTCGCGCCCGGGCGCAACTGGAACGTCGGCCTCGTGCAGTCGTTCTCGAACTGCAGCCCGTATTCGCTCTTCGGCTTCTCGACTTAAAGATGGAGGGCGTGCGGTAGCCACAGCGAGATCGCCGGGACGTACGTCACCAGCATCAGCACCGCGAACATGAGGACGTAGAACGGCCAGATCTGCCGCACGACCTGCTCCATCGTCACCTTGCCGACCGCGCAGCCCACGAAAATAATCGAGCCGACCGGCGGGTGGCAGAGCCCGATCCCCAGATTCAGCAGCATGATGATCCCGAAGTGCACGGGATCGACGCCGAAGTTCACCATGACGGGAAGCAAGATCGGCGTGGTGATCAAGATCGACGGCGCCATGTCCATGAAGCAGCCGAGGAGCAGCAACATGACGTTGATCATCATCAGGATCACGTACTTGTTGTGCGAGAGCGTCAGAAAGAACGCCGTGATCTTCGCGGGCATCTGCATCAGCGCCATCACGTAGCCGACGCTGGCCGCAAAGGCGATCAGCGTCATCACCATTGCGACCGTTCGAAGCGTGCGATGCACGAGCACCGGAAGATCACCCCAGCGGTAGTCGCGGTAGACGAACATCGTCACGACGAACGCCCACACGCACGCGACCGCGCCGGCCTCGATCGCGGTGAAAACGCCGCTGAGGATCCCGCCGATGATGATCACGATCGTGATCAAACCCCAGGCCGCATCGACGGTGATCCGCACCGCGTCGCGGAAAGGGACCGGCGTCCCGCGCGGATGGTTGCCGCGCACTGCGAGGACGAGACAGAGCACGACGATCGCCGCGCCGAGCAACAGCCCCGGGACGACGCCGGCCATGAACAAGCTGATTACCGAGATCGTCCCGCCGGTCGCCAGCGAGTAAATCACGGCGTTGTGGCTCGGCGGGACGAGCAGCGCTTGCACCGAGGCGCTGATCGTCACGTTGGTCGCGAAGACGCGCGGATATCCGCTGCGTTCCATCTGCGGGATCATCACCGAACCGATCGCGGAAGTATCGGCGACCGCCGAGCCGGAGATCCCGCTCAGGAACGTCGTCGCGAGGACGTTGACCGCCGAGAGGCCACCGCGAATTCGCAAGATGCCGACGATCACGTTGGCGAGCGCGACGAGCCGGCGCGCCATCCCGCCTTCGGCCATGATCGCGCCGGCGAGGACGAAGAACGGGATCGTCAGCATCGCGAACTTGCTGACGCCGCTCGAGATCTGCAGCATCACCGCTTCGGGCGGGATTCCGATGAAGAACGCGCCGGCGAGCGCCGCGACGCCGAGCGCGTACGCGATCGGCATTCCGATCGCAAAGCAGGCGACGAGCGTCAAGAGGACGACGACGATCCCCATTTAGTCGAACGCCTCGACCGGCGTGCGCCGCTCTTCCGGCGCGCCGATCGTCAGCTTTTCCACGACGAACAACACGGTCGCCGCTGCGCCGAAGGGGATCGGCAGATACGTGATCCCCACGCGCAGCCAGGGGACCGCGTCGATTGTCTGATTCCAAGTCGTCGCGCACAGCCCAATCCCCCACAGCAGCATGAACGCGCTGAGCGCTCCCACGATGAGCTCCGAGAGGGCGGTCGTCAACGCCCGCCACGGCTGCGGGAGCAGATCGCGCACGACCGTGATCCGCATGTGGACTCCGACGCGGTAGCAAGCGGCGGCTCCGAAGAACGTCAGCACGATCGCGAGCAGGATCGCGACCGGCTCGGGCCACGACGCGGCGCGATTGACAACGTAGCGGGTGTAAACGCTCCACGGGATGATCAGCGCGATCGTGACGAGCGCGACCGACGCGACCCCGGCGCAGGCCCAATAGAGCGCGTCCATCGCCGAACGAAAACGCGCTTTCAAAAAATTAGTTGACGGCTTGGATTCGCTTGATGAGCGTCGCGTACTTCGCGCCGTATTTGTCCCACACTGGCTTGACGGCGGCCTGGAACGGCGTCTTGTCGGCGATGGTGACCGGCTGGATCCCCGCCGCCGCCATCTTCTCGAACGCCTCTTTCTCCTTCAGCTTCCAAAGCCGGCGCTCTTCGAGCTGCGCGTCGCGCGCGAATTTCTTGATCGTCGCTTGATCGGAGGCCGAGAGCTTATCCCACGAGGTACGCGAGAACACGAGGATCTCTGGAACGATCAGATGCTCGGTGAGCGTGTAGAATTTTGCAACCTGATAGTGGTTGTCGAACACGTAGCTGGGCGGATTGTTCTCGGCACCGTCGACGACGCCGGTTTGGAGCGCGGCGAACACTTGATCGTATCCCATCGCAACACCGTTGCCGCCGAGGTCGTTCATCATGTCGACGAACATCGGGTTGCCCATTACCCGAACCTTGAGCCCCTTGAGGTCGGCGATGGACCTGATCGCATGCTTGGTGTCGTACACGCTGCGCGCGCCGGCGTCCATGAAGCACAGGCCGACGAGATGGGTGTTCGGATTGTTGGTGACGTCGTCGAGCAGCTCCGCGCCGATCGGGCCGTCGATCACCTTTTCCATGTGGGCGGTGTTGCGGAACAGGAACGGCAGGTTGAAGACGTTGAGATCGTCGACGACGGGGCCGAGCGCCCCGACGCTCACGCGTGCGATTTGCAACGCGCCGAGCTGCGTCTGCTCGATTGCTTCTTTCTCGCCGCCGAGCTGCATCGATGGGTACATTTGAATCGAAAGCCGGCCGGCGGTCGCGGTTTCGAGCTTCTTCTCCATAT
>JAFAMS010000271.1 GCA_019233165.1 Vulcanimicrobiota bacterium
ATCTCACCGCGCACCGTGCGGGGCCGACTGCGGTTCGCCAGCTCGCCGACTGGGGCGCCGACGTGATTCGCATCGAGCCTCCGCCGCACGGCGCCGGCGAGGTCGTCGGCGGCTCGCGGGACGGCTTCGATTTTCAGAATCTTCACCGCAACAAGCGCAGCGTCGTCCTGGATCTGAAGAGCCCCGAAGGAAAGGAGGTCTTCTTCCAACTCGCTGAGCGCGCCGACGTGATCGTCGAGAATTTCCGCTCGGACGTCAAGCACCGCCTCGGGATCGACTACGGGTCGGTGCGCGCACGCAATCCGCGGATCGTGTACGGGAGCATCTCGGGATTCGGTCAGGACGGACCGTACGCGACGAAAGCAGGCGTCGATCAGATCGCGCAAGGTCTCGGCGGTCTCATGTCGATCACGGGGTTGCCGGGGCAAGGCCCGGTGCGAGTCGGAATTCCGATTGCGGATTTGAGCGCCGGTCTGTTGCTCGCGCAAGCGATCCTCGTCGCGCTTCTCGACCGCGACGTTACCGGCGAAGGACAGTGGGTCCACACCTCGCTGCTCGAAGCGCAGATCTTCATGCTCGATTTTCAGGCAGCGCGCTGGCTGATGAACGGCGAGGTTGCCCCGCAAGCCGGTAACGACCATCCGACGATGATGCCGACCGGCGTCTTCCCGAGCGCGGACAAGCCGATCAACATCGCAGCTTCGGGCGGCGGCGTGTGGACGCGCTTCTGCGAAGCGCTCGATCCCACGCTCGCGAGCGATCCGCTGTTCGCGACCGCCGAGCTGCGCTCGCGCAATCGCGCGCAACTGAGCGAACGGATCGCCACGATCACCCGGACGAAGCCGAGCGCGCACTGGATCGAGCGGTTGACGGAGGCCGGCGTTCCCTGCGGTCCGATCAATACGATCGACCAAGTCTTCGAAGATCCGCAGGTCAAACACTTACGGATCGCCGCGCGCGTCGATCATCCGACGCTCGGCTCGATCGAGGTCGTCGGCCAACCGATCCATCTTACCGCAACCCCGCAGCCCGAAAAATTGCGGCCCACCCCGGGACTCGGCGAGCACACGGAGGTCGTCTTGCAAGAACTCGGCTATTCTTCCGCCGCGATCGCCGAGCTCGCCGGAAAGGGCGTGATCGCGTAAGCTACACGCCGGGTCATCGAAGACGCCGGCGACTCGGCTGCAGCCGCACTCCAAGAGGGCGCCGCTAACTCACTTGACGCCGTCGAGCGGCCAAAAACCGTAGAGCGCGCGGCCGGCTTCCAAATCCCAGAAACGCGTCGCGTTGTCGCCGACGCCGTAGACGATCCCAAAGGGCACGTCGCTCGCAGCGATCGCACGGACCAATCGCGCGAGATCCCGCTGCGACATCCAGACGGCGCGCATGCGCTTGCGCTTTTGGTCGTCCGTCAGCTTGAGCCAAGTGGCCTCCTGCGAGTAGTCCTTCGGCTCCGGCGTGTCGTCTTTGCGGACGGCGCCGATCCGCAGGCATGCGACTTTCAAGCCGTATTCGTCGCAGTAATAACGGCCGAGGCTCTCACCGAATGTCTTCCAGACGCCGTACAGGCCATCGGGACGAATCGGAACTTCGGGACGGAGCAGGACGCCGCTTCCGGGCTCATAGATCTGCGGCGCGCCGTCGACTTCGTACATCCCGACCGCATGATTCGAGCTGGCGAAGATGACGCGTTTGCACGCCGCGCGCCGCGCGGCCTCAAAAGCGTTGTAGGTCCCGATCAGGTTCTCGTGCGTGTCTTCCCAGCTTGCCTTGACGGCAACCTTGCCGGCGAGATGGACGACCGTCTCGCATCCGGCGACGGCGCGCGTGAGACGCTCGAGGTCGAGAACGTCCACAGGATCGGCGTCACCTCGGACGTCGATCCGAACGACCTCGCTGTCGCGTGCGAGGTCCTCACACAAACGGCTCCCGATTTGTCCGGCTGCGCCGGTGACTGCGATTTTCATAAATGGGTAGTATTTGCGTGAGAAAGGGGAATCCCGCCGTCGTGCATCCGTTCTTGCTCGCAGCCGCCGTCGCGGTGAATTTTCAATTGGTTTCGGCGCCTGCGGACGCGCCCACAGCAGCTTCGTTCCCGCTTCAGGGCTACGTCTCTGAGAGCGATCACACCGTCGTCGACGTTCCGCAGTTCTTGCCGGCAAACGTCGACGGCACTCGCCCGGCCGCATACATCAGCTTCGCCTCACCGATTACGGGGACGTGCGGCGTTGCGATGTGGGAAACGATCGGCGGAA
>JAFAMS010000287.1 GCA_019233165.1 Vulcanimicrobiota bacterium
GCCCGCTGGCGATCCGGCGCGCACAAGGGATCCCGAACAACGGCGAGACGCCGACGTACGTTCGGCGGGTGATCGCGCTCTGGCACGCGCTACGCGCGAGGGTCGCCGACGCCGCGCACCCGCCGACGAGCGATGCGCTCGCAACGGCGCTTGCAATCGCGCCGTACGCGGACATCATCTCGCTCGCCGATCTCGCGCGCGCGAACGACGAGCCCTCGAGCCAGACGCCTTAGCTCGCGCTCGGACTAGGGTTCGGCGAAGCGCTCGCGGCAGTGCTTGCGCTCGAGCTCGGGGCCGGGCTTGCACTCGCGCTCGCGCTCGGCGCGGGAGAGCCCTTGGCGGAGCCCGATGCGGAGGGCGTCGGAGTCGGTGCCGGCTCGGCGTACAAAACGAAGACGAGGTTTTTCTTCGCGAGCAGTTTCATCTCGCGCGGACTCGGCGCGAAGCGCATCTCGAGCGTCTGCACCGGCGGACGCGCCGTCCCGGCGACCGCGAACGGCGTCGCCGTCACCGGAGCCCCCGGCAGCCCCGGTCGCGTCGGCGTGACGGTCGGCGTCGGCGTCGGTGTCGGCGTTGCTGTCATCGTAGCGGTCGCCGTCGCACTGACGCCGCCCGAGGGCGTCGGCGAAGGCGTCACGTTCGAGCGCTCCGCTATCTTCTGCATCCACTTGTTTTCGTTCGCCGGATCGTATAAAGCGACGTCCACGATCGGATCGGTGCCGAACGGCTCGAGCGCCGGGAGCGGCACCGTGAAGTTCAACGCGGGCAACGCCGGCAGCGTGACGTCTTTGTCCGAGCTGAACCAGACGTACAAGAGCGCCGGCGTCTGGTGGTGGTGGACGAACATCTTCTTTTTCTCGCCCTTGTCGCCATAGGCAGCGATCCCACCCGGACCGTTCACCGAGACCGTGACCTTCAGGACGACCGGCGAGGCCGACGTTTTCGGAAACGCGGCCGTGACTTTGAAATCGCCGGGTGCGGGAAGGCTTTGCACGCTCCCGTCGCCGACGAGGATCGTTCCGGTTGCAATGCTCGGCGACGCGGTCGGTTGTGCCGCGGGCGTCGCCGGATTCTGAATCGGAGGAAGTTGTCCCGGCGGGAGCGCGCTCGTCCCGCCGATGCCTCCGCTCGAACACGCCGCGAGGACGGAGCAAGCGACGAAGCCCAAAATTGCAAGAGAAAACCCGAGGCGCATCCGGTTAGCCTGCGGGGACGTATAACTCGCTTCCTGCAGCTTTGAACTCTTCGGACTTCTCCTGCATCCCGCGCTCCGCGAACTCGCGGACTTCTTGCGTGATCTTCATCGAGCAGAAATGCGGCCCACACATCGAACAGAAGTGCGCTACCTTTGCCCCTTCGGCAGGGAGCGTCTCGTCGTGGAATGCGCGGGCGGTCTCGGGATCGAGCGCAAGCTCGAATTGATCTTCCCAACGGAAGGCGAACCGTGCTTTGGATAAGACGTCGTCCCAGTGCCGAGCATGCGGGTGCCCCTTCGCGACGTCGGCGGCATGTGCGGCAATTTTGTACGCGATTACGCCGTCCTTGACGTCTTGCTTGTCGGGCAATCCGAGATGCTCTTTCGGCGTCACGTAGCAGAGCATCGCCGTTCCGTACCATCCGATCATCGCGGCGCCGATCGCGCTGGTGATGTGATCGTAGCCCGGAGCGATGTCGGTGACGAGTGGGCCGAGCGTGTAGAAAGGCGCTTCTTTGCAGACTTCGAGCTGCCGGTCGACATTTTCTTTGATCAGGTGCATCGGCACGTGCCCGGGGCCTTCGATCATTACTTGAACGTCGTGCTTCCAGGCGATCTCGGTCAGCTCGCCGAGCGTCTCCAGTTCCGCGAACTGCGCCTCGTCGTTCGCATCTGCGAGGCAACCCGGCCGTAGGCCGTCGCCGAGCGAGAACGCGACATCGTACGCGCGTAGGATCTCGCAGATCTCTTCGAAGTGCGTGTAGAGAAAGTTCTCCTCGTGATGCGCGAGGCACCACTTCGCGAGAATCGAGCCGCCGCGAGAGACGATTCCGGTGATGCGCTTCGCCGTGAGGGGCACGTAACGGAGCAGCACCCCGGCGTGGACGGTGAAATAATCGACGCCCTGTTCGGCCTGCTCGACGAGCGTGTCGCGATAGATCTCCCACGTAAGATCTTCCGCTTTCCCGCGCACTTTCTCGAGGGCTTGATAGATCGGGACCGTCCCGATAGGAACCGGCGAATTACGCAAGATCCACTCGCGCGTCGCATGGATGTTCTTGCCCGTCGAAAGGTCCATCACGGTGTCGGCTCCCCAGCGGGTCGCCCACGTCATCTTCTCGACTTCCTCTTCGATCGTCGACGTGACCGCGGAGTTGCCGATGTTGGCGTTGATCTTGACCAGGAAGTTGCGGCCGATGATCATCGGCTCGCTTTCGGGATGATTGACGTTCGAGGGGATGATCGCGCGTCCGCGCGCGACTTCATCGCGAACGAACTCCGGTGAGACGCCCTCGCGAATCGCGATGAACTCCATCTCCGGGGTCACGTCGCCGCGCCGCGCGTAGTGCAGCTGCGTAACCGCGCGGCTCGGTTTCGCGACGCGCGGCTTGCGGCTGGAGATAAAGGAAGCCGGGCGCTCGAGCTCTACGGTATCGTTACGCGCCTCGATCCAGGACGCACGCAACGGGGCAAGGCCCTTGCGGACGTCCGTTTCGATCGCCGCGTCGCCGTACGGACCGCTCGTGTCGTAAACCACGTGCGTCTCGCCGCCGCTCAGCGCGATCGCGCGCATCGGCACGCGAATCGACGGCTCGCTTCCGGTTGCGTAAACTCTCGCCATGTCTGCTCCCTCCGCCGGCATTATCCGGTTCAGGTTTGGCGGTCGGCGACGGAGCGTCGCCCTCTCAGCCCGGCATCACCGAGCTCCCGCGCGGGATGCGACCAAGCGTACGTGGCGCGAGGGGGGTTGTCAACCGCCACCGTACTTGGCGCATCGAGAGAGGGGAGTCGAGCGTATGGAGCAGAGTCGTTCGAGGTTTTTACAGCTCGCGGGCGGAGCCGCAGCCGGTCTGGCTACGGCAGGTCGAGCGAGCGGCGCGACTTCCAAGCCGAAGGCGAAGGTCGAATCCGATGCCGACGTCTCGGCGCTCTACGCCGCGGCCAAAAAAGAAGGCACGGTCGTGTGGTGGACGGCGCACTACGCGCAGAGCGCCGCGGACCGCATGCGCGACGCGTTCAAAGCGAAATATCCGGGGATCGAAGTGCAGCTCTTGCGGCAGACGGCGCAGGTCATCTACCAGCGGCTCAATCAGGACTTGAAGTCGAACGTCCACGAGGTCGACGTCTTCTGTTCGACCGACGAAGCGCATCATGCCGAGCTGAAGAAGCAAGGCGTCCTCGCCGAGTTCGTCCCCGCGGATATCAACAAGGTTCCGCCGCTGCTGCGGCATCTCGATCCCGACAACACCTATCAGATCGGCGCGATCGGGTTCGTGCTGCTCAACTACAATACGAAGATTCAGCCGCCGCATCGCTGGCCGCAGCTCGGCGACCCGCGACTTCGGGGACAAGTCACGCTCGGTCACCCAGCGTTCAGCGGCTACGTCGGCAACTGGGTGATCGCGATGAACGACAAGTACGGCTGGGAATATTTCAAGAACCTCGCACAAAACAATCCGAAGATCGGGCGTTCGGTCAACGACACGGTCGCCGACATCGTCTCCGGCGAGCGGATGGCCGGCGCCGGCCCCGATAATTTCTCGCTCGAAAAGAAAGCGGGCGGGAACCCGATCGACATCATCTATCCGGACGACGACGCGATCATCATCACCGGCCCTGCGAGCGTGATGAAGGACGCACCGCATCCGAATGCCGCGCGACTCTTTCAGAATTTCATGTACTCGCGCGAATACTCCGAAAGCCTCGTCAAGACGTTCAACTATCCAATCCGAACCGACGTCCCATCGGCGAACGGGCGAACCTTGAGCTCGATTCGCTGGACGCGCAACACGGTCGCGCGCTTGACGAGCGGGATCCCCGAAGTCGTCGCCAAGTGGCGCGAGACGTTCGGAGTGTAGTGCTTCTCGCTCGTCCGGCCCCCGGCGCCCGCGCGCTTCCGTTCGGAAAGCTCGACGCGGGCGCGGCGATCTTCGTGCTCTCGCTGGCGGCACTCGCGATCATGGTCGTGCTCCCAATGGGGTGGCTCGTGTTCACGAGCCTCCAGATCCCCGCGACGGGAAGGCTCGGGCTCGACAACTACGTCGAAGCGTTCAGTAAGTCGATCTATCTTTCGCCGATCGTGAATTCGCTCGTCCTGGCGAGCTCCGCTGCGGCGCTTGCGACGCTGATCGGGACGCCGCTGGCGTGGCTGATGGCGCGGACCGAGCTCCCCGCGCGCGCGTTCCTGCGGACGTTGATCATCGCCGCGTTCGTGACGCCGCCGTTTCTCGGCGCGCAAGCGTGGATACTTTTGGCGGCTCCGAACAGCGGCTGGCTGAACAAAGCGTTCGTCGCGCTGACGCACGCCGAGCACGGACCGCTGAACGTCTACTCGCTGGCCGGCGCGATCTTCGTGATGGCGGCGTACAACATTCCGTATACCTTCACGTTCGTCTACGGCGCGCTCTCGGCAATGCCGTCGGAGATGGAGGATGCGGCGGCGATCCTGGGTTCGGGAGCGCTGCGCCGGACGCTCACGATCACGCTCCCACTCGCGCTGCCCGCGATCCTTGCCGGCTTCATCATGTCGTTCCTCGAGGTGATCTCGGAGTTCGGAAC
>JAFAMS010000320.1 GCA_019233165.1 Vulcanimicrobiota bacterium
GCCGACCGCGCGCGCGAGGCGCGCCTCGGCAACGTCGTGCGCGTCCTGGTCGAAGAGCGTCGTCGCGACACATTCGTCGGACGGTCGATGGGCGAAGCGCCCGGCGTCGACGGCGCGATCTACTTCAAGTCCGAGCGCCGGCTCGAGCCGGGCGCATTCGTCGAGGTCCGTCTTGTAAGGAGCGGCGCTTTCGATTTCTACGGCGAGCTCGTAGCCGCACCGGAGCTGGCGGCCGTTGGGTAAGCACATGGAGTCCGAGTTCTCGCCGGCACCGCCTCGCCGGCGGCTCGCGTGGAAGCGGATCGTCCCTGCCGGGCTGCTTGCGGTGCTGTTCGTCTTTTGCGTGGCGATCGGGTTCTTTGCGGTCCGGGCGCGTACGCACCATCGTTCGCTGCAGCAAGAGGTGATGAACATCTTCATCCCGGCGCCGGAGCAACTGTTCGCAAAAGACCGGCTGCAAGTGCTGGTACTGGGGATCGACTACAACTACACCGACAAAGATATTCAGTACTCGAAGGATGCGCGCAGCGATACGATTTGGGCGGTCGCGCTCGATTTTCCGAGCCGCACCGTGAGCCAGCTCGCGGTCCCGCGCGACATGGATGCGACCCTTCCGAACGGACACGAAGACAAGATCAACGCCGCCTATGCAGACGGCGGCGTCCCGATGGCGGATCGCGTCATCGGCGGATTCCTCGGGCTTCCGCAATTGCCGTCGGGCGGTTATTTCGATCGGTACATCGTGCTCCGCGTCGATGCCGCGAAGGACTTGATCAACGCGATCGGCGGGATCGACGTCCCGGTCGAAAAGCGGATGGACTACGACGACAATTGGGGCCACCTGCACATCCACTTCGCGCCCGGGCTTCAGCACATGGACGGCGAGCAAGCCGTCTCGTACAGCCGGTTCCGGCACGACGCGGAGGGCGACATTGGCCGGATCCGCCGCCAGCAGCAAGTCTTGCGGATCGCGATCGACAAGCTCAAGAAAGACAAATTCAACGACGTCGCGCACATCCGCGACCTGCTCGACGTCGCGCGCCGCGACATCATCACGAACTTCACCCTGGACGAAGAGCTCAGCCTTGCGACGGCGTTCTCGCAGATCGACCAAAAGTCGATCAAGACCGCGCAGGTTCCATTCACGGGCGACAAGGACATCGCCGCCGGGAACGTCCTCGTTCCGGACGTCCCGGGGAAAGACAAGCTCGTCCAAAAACTCCTCCTCGCGCCGCTGGTCGCCGAGGCTACCGTCCCGCCGGACGTGCTCGCGGCGATCAAGCCGAGCGACGTTTCGATCGTCGTCCTCAACGGGAGCGGCGTCCCTGGAATGGCCGGCAAGTTTGCGGATTCGCTGCGGACGAAAGGCTACGTCGTGGCGAAGGTCGGGAACGCGGATAGCTACGAGTACGACAAGACGGAGATTCACGCGCACTCGAAGATCTTCGGCGCCGCGGAGCGCGTGCGCAGCGATTTCCCGTCGCTTGCGGAGATGACGGTCAGCCCCGATCCGATCTCCTCGCCGGCCCCCCGGACTGATTTGACGATCATCGTAGGGCGAGATTTCGCGACCGCGATCATGACGCCGCCGGCGACGGCGACGCGCACATCCTCCGTAAAGTAGCGGCGCTCGCCGCAAGCCTCACCGCACTCCTCCTCGTCGTCGCAATCGTATGGAGGTTGAACAAGCACGCGCTCACGGAGCTCGCGCCCGCCTACGTCTCGAGCGGCGCCGCGGCACCTCTCATCCTCGATCCCTCGCCGGCGGAGCGGTTGTCGATTCTCCTGCATCCGAGGATCGAGCGCCCGAATGCGCGACTGATCGCGCTCACGTTCGACGACGGACCGTACCCCGTCGCGACGCCGCTCTTGCTCGACCGCTTGCGCGATCTGCACGTGCCGGCGACGTTTTTCGTGATCGGCGCCGACGCATTGCAGTATCCCGAGCTCACGCGACGCATCGCTGCGTACGGTAACGAGGTCGACAACCACACCTTCACGCATCCGGAGCTCGACCGTTTGAACGCGGCGCAGATCGATGATGAGCTTCGCGAAGCATCGCGCGCGCTGCAGCCTTTGACGGGGAGCACGACCGTCGGGCGCCGGATGCGCCCGCCGCACGGGCGGTATACGGAAGCGACGATCGTTGCCGCGCAAGCCGCCGGTTACGACGTCGTGTTATGGACCGACGATCCCGGCGATTGGCGTCCGGTCGCGGCAGACCAGCTCGAGGCGCACGTCCTCGCGCACGCGACCGCCCCCGAGATCCTGCTCTTGCACTCGGGGCGGATGGCGACGGTCGCGATGCTCGACCGGGTCGTCCCGCGCTTTCGGGCGGCCGGATACCGGTTCGTAACGGTCGGCGGCCTGGTCGAGGCCGCAGGGGGCCCGGTCGCAATAAACGACTGGGCTCACGTTTCGCTCTAAAGGGCAGGACCGAAACCCGGCCGGCGGAACGTCGGCGCTAACTGCGATGGACTCTCGGGACGTCCGCCTTTTCGCCGGTTTATCGCGCATTGCCGAGATCGAGTCTCTCCAAGAGCGCGTCCTTGCTATTGCCCGCGACCTGGTCGCGTGGGGGTTGCGCAAGGTCGACGTCCGCATCATCGACGACTGGAACGAGGTCGTCCGCGGGGAGGCCGGTGCCTCGCCGCTGAGCTGGGAGATGGCGCCGGATGCGGCTGCGCGGCGGCGGCTCTTCCAGGCGCTGGCAGCGTTCGAGGAAGACGGCATCTCGCAAGCCTGTGGTGCACTGCTCGAACGGTCGGCGCCGCTGTTCACGATCGAGGGCGACGCGCGGGAATCGTGCCTGCTCTTTTTGCAGCTGATTGCCGCCACGCGAACCGTCGGACTCGTCATCATCGACAGCGGATACCCCGAGCCTCCGGACCGGGAAATCGGAGCGCTCCTGCGCGCGTACTGCGACGTCGCTGCCACCTTGTTCGACAACGAGCGCAGCGCCCAGCGCGTCCGCCGCGAAGCGGAGCGAAGCGAAGTGTTGGCCCGCATCGGCGAGCTCACGCGGCGTTCGCTCGACCGTCGCACGATGCTCGAGCACGTCGTCGGGCACGTGCGCGAGGCATTCAAGGCAGCGCGTTGCGTCTTCTACGAACGGGACAAGGCCAATCCGCGGCTCGTGCACGTCGTTGCGATCGACGACGCCAAGTCGATTCGTGCTCCGTTTCCAAAAACGCACGAGATGGTCCCCGGCGGCTACCTCGAGGCGATGCTCGACCGAGGACAGACCGTCGCGCTGGAGAGCCTGAGCGAGGCGGCACCGCACGAACGCCGCGTACGCTCGTATGGGATGCGCGCCGTATTGGCCGGCCCGATCCATGCGCTCGAGGGCCC
>JAFAMS010000431.1 GCA_019233165.1 Vulcanimicrobiota bacterium
GCGCGATCGCGCCCTTCATCCCCTCCGCGCCCGGCGTCAGGATGAGTTGCGCGCCGTAGGCCTTGAGCAAGTTGCGACGCTCGATCGTCATCGTCTCCGGCATCGTGAGGATCAACGGATAGTTCTTCGCAGCGCAAACGAACGCGAGCGCGATCCCGGTGTTCCCCGAGGTCGGCTCAATCACGACCTTGCCGGGCTTGAGCAAACCGTCGCGCTCGGCGGCTTCGATCATCGCGACGCCGATCCGGCCCTTGACGCTCCCCGCCGGGTTGAACGATTCCATCTTCACGAGAATCGTCGCGCCGAGGCCGCGGTTCAGCCGCGGGATCTTCACCAGCGGCGTGTTCCCGAAGGTATCGGCTAAATTTTCATAGATGCGGCCCACGTTCGGCTCCTTTTCGCCGGACCTTCAGTCCACGCCGATGTCCCACATCAGCCCGAGGTCACGCTTTGAGAATGCCCGGAACGCGATGAGGGTTTCGGTCTTCACGATACCCTGCAGGCCGGCGACGTGCTCGGTGATGAGGTCGCTGAGCGCTTCGTGCTCCCGAACGCGAGCGATCGCGACCAAGTCCCACTCCCCGGCGACGCTGTAGACCTCCGTGATCCCCTCGATCTCGAGTAGCTCCGAGGCGAGCGACTTCAAGCGGCCCGTCTGGACGTTCATGAGGATGAACGCGGTCGTCATGCGGCGGTCTTCGCGAGGCCCCGCCGGTTCCCGCCAGCGAACGGCGCGGCGTGAAGAGATTCGCCGAAGCGGCCGAGGCGATCGCGCAGACCTCCAGCAAGCTTGCGAAGATCGCGATTCTCGCGGAGTACCTCCGCTCGCTCCCCAGCGATGCCGACCTCGCCGCCGCGGCGCGGTTCTTCACCGGGAACCCGTTCCCGCAGCGGAGCGAGAGCACGCTGGCGGTCGGCGGCCGGACGCTCGTCGCCGCCGCGCAGAACGTTTGGGGCGTCACCGACGCCGAGCTTGCCCGAGGCTACCGCGCGAGCGGCGATCTCGGCGCCGCGCTCGCGCAGTATCTTCGCGAGCCGGCCGATCTCGGGCTCTTCCGCGCGCCGTTGACGCCGAGCGCGTTCATGGCGATCCTCGAGGAGATCGCGCAGAGCCGCGGGGCGGCCGCGAACAAGCGGCGGCAGATTCTCGTCGAGCGCGCGCTCGGCGCGTGCGAGAGCGCGCTCGAAGCGAAGTACGTCGTCAAGATCGTCACCGGCGAGCTGCGGATCGGTCTACGCGAGGGGCTGATCGTCGACGGGATCGCGGAAGCGTTCTCCGCACCGGTCGCGGACGTGCGCCGCGCTGCGATGGCCGCCGGCGATATCGGCGCGGTCGCCGTCGCCGCGAAAGCCGGGACGCTCGCGAGCGTCGAGATCGCGTACGGCGCGCCGATCGCGTTCATGCTCGCCTCACCGCTGCAATTCGGCTCCGAATACAAGGACCTCGCCGCGCAAAGCTGGCTTGTCGAAGATAAGTACGACGGCGTCCGAATCCAGGCGCACAAGGACGGCACGGAGGTCCGGCTTTTCTCGCGGCGCTTGAACGAAACGAGCGCGGCGTGGCCGGAGATCGTCGAAGCGCTGCGCGCACAGATCGATGCCGACGTCATCCTCGACGGCGAGATCGTCGCCGTCGACGGCGAGAAGATCCTCCCGTTCCGCATCTTGCAGACGCGCTTGCAGCGCAAGGAAGTCTCCGAAGATCTCCTGCGCGACGTCCCGGTCGCGTACGTCGTCTTCGACTGCTTGGCGCGCGACGGCGCCTTCTTGCTCGACGAGCCGCTCGAAGCGCGGCGCGAAGCGCTCGCGGAGTTGAGGCTCGACTCGGAGCGGCTTCGAAGCGCGCCGTGGAACGCGCTCGAAGCCGGCTCGACGCAGGAGGACGTCCACGACCGGTTCGAGGCGGCGCGCGTGCGCGGCAACGAGGGGCTCGTCTTCAAGCGCACCGACGCGCCCTACGCGCCGGGGAAGCGCGGGAAATGGTGGCTCAAGCTCAAGCGCGAGCTCGACACCGTCGACGCGGTCGTCGTTGCGGTCGAGTGGGGCCACGGCAAACGCGCGAACGTGCTCTCCGACTACACGTTCGCCGTTCGCGGCGAAGGCGGCGAGCTGCTCGTAATCGGCAAGGCGTATTCGGGACTGACCGATGCCGAGATTGCGACGATGACTGAATGGTTCCTCGCGCACCGGCTCCCGGAGCCGGAGGCGTCGCGCGTCTACGAGGAGCTGGAGCTAGCCCGTAGCGAGATCCCGGTCGAGCCGGCGATCGTCGTCGAGATCGCCTTCGACGTCGTCCACCGCAGCACGCTGCACAAGAGCGGCTACGCGCTGCGTTTCCCGCGGATCGTCAGGCTGCGCGACGACAAATCGCCGGCCGAGATCGACACGGTGGGAAAGCTCGCTCACCTTCTCCCGTAGCGGCGCTCGCGCTCGGCACGAATCTTATCGATCCGCGACTGCATCTCTTCGATCGAGGAGCGGCTTCCCGTGATTCGCGTCGCGTGTTGCTGCAAGCGGCTGACAAGCAGCACCAAGATGAGGGCGAACGCGATCCCGGCGCAGACGACCCGGTTGAGCGGCGACCACGGCCAGACCGCTCCCGCGGCGAAAAAGATCGCCACGATCGCGATGAAGTTCTGCCAACGCAGCATCGGCATCTAGAGCACCGATCCCGCGTCGTCGACGCCGAGGATCGTGCGGCGAACGACGACGAGCGGTGGCCTTCCGTGCGCCAAGAGCGCGTCGTGAAACTTTTGCAGTGAGTACCCGCTGCCCATCTTCTTCTGATAGTCGGCGCGCAGCTTGAGGATCTCCAGCTTTCCGAGCGTGTAGTAGCCGTAGAGCGGATCTTCCGTCCCACGCAGC
>JAFAMS010000437.1 GCA_019233165.1 Vulcanimicrobiota bacterium
CGCGGTCGCGAGCTGCGCGAACGTTGCTTCGGGCTCGATTCTCCCGGCTCGCGCCTCGAGCTCGATGCGTCCGGCGATCGCCGAAACGGTCTCGCTGCCCAGATGACCGCTCGAGCCCTTGAGCGCGTGCGCCGCCGAACGGAGCGCCGAGGCGTCGCCGGACTCGGTCGCGGCGCGAACGTCGTCGTAGCGCGAGCGCATCGTCGCAGACACCGAACGCAAGAACTCGACGAGGCCTTCGCGATCGTCTTCGAACGCTTCGCAAGCCAGGGCAGGATTGAAGATCGTCATGGATTGCACCCCGGTTCGATGAACATCGCGTCGCCGAACGAGAAGAAACGGTACCGTCGTTCGATCGCTTCGCGGTACGCCTCTCGAATCGCCTGGTAACCGCCGAACGCCGAGACTAATACCAACAGCGTCGAACGCGGTAGGTGAAAGTTCGTCAGCAGCGCTCCGGTCACACGAAATCGAAACCCGGGACGGATGTAGAGGTCCGTCGTGGCGGCTCCGGCGCGAACGACTCCGCCGGGATCGGCGGCGGCTTCGAGCGCGCGCATCACCGTCGTCCCCGCGGCGACGACGCGCCGGCCCTCGGCGCGAGCTCGCGCGAGCGCGGCGGCTGCCGGCTCGGGGATCTCGTACGACTCAGCGTGGATCGGGTGCTCGTCGACGCGCTCCTCGACGATCGGACGAAACGTCCCGAGCCCGACGTCGAGAACGATGCGGACGATCTCGATCCCCCGCTCGCGCAACGCGCCGAATGTATCTTCCGTGAAGTGCAGGGAAGCGGTCGGCGCCGCGACGCTACCCGGAACGCGGGCGAAGACCGTTTGATATCGCTCCGCGTGCGGCCGGCCGGCTTCACCGATGTACGGCGGGACAGGAACCTCGCCGCATCGTTCGAGCAGTTCGCCGACGGTACGACTCGACTCGAATGCGACGACGCGCGCGCCTTGCTCTGCGTTTGCCTCGATCGTTGCGACGGAGTCGTCGCCGATCGCGATCCGGCGTCCCACGCGCAACTTGCGACCGGGCCGAACGAGCGCGAGCCACCGCGTTGCATTCGGGTCGAACCGCGGATCGTCGGCGGGGTGAAGCAAGAGAAGCTCGGCCGCACCGCCGCCCGGAATCCGACGTCCTCGCAGACGCGCGCGGACGACGCGCGTCTCGTTGACGACCAGAACGTCTCCTGGCTCGAGCAGCGACGGAAAATCTCGGAAGGTACGATGCTCGAGCTTGCGCTCGCCGCGCACGACCAGCAGCCGCGCCGCATCCCGAGGCTCGGCAGGGGCGAGCGCGATCAGCTCATCGGGAAGGTCGTACTCGTACGCCCGAGCGTCGAGGAGATCTAGGCGTTCGCCGCGCGTGCTTGCTCCGCGGGGGCGGGAACTGCGGTCGCCGCCGCCGGCGAGGCCGCAATAATCGCGCGCTCGCGTTCCATGATCAAAAAGCGTTCGAGCCGATCGCGGTCCTCGGCGGCGAGATCGACGAATAACACGCCGCACTGATACATGTTCGGGGCAGACGGTCGCGCCCACCGAACCTCGCCGCGGCACACGAGATTCGGGTGCTGCTTCATCGTGAACGTGTAGCGCGTCTTCGGCGGAAGATACTGATCGGTGAGGATCCGCATCCCTGTGGACGAGATGTCGGCTGCGATCGCGCGCAGCAGCGTGAACGAAAGCTTGTCCTCGACGACCAAGTCGATGTAACGCCGCAGCCGGACGGCCTTATGGTCGACCTCGCTGATCGTTGTCTCGCGCGTTGGCGGCGCTGGGTCAGGCATTCGTTATTTGCGTCCCTGGAAAGAAAAACGACAAGATGTCGCGGGCTGAGAAGCCCTGCTGGGCCATCCCCCGCGCGCCCCATTGACACAGACCGACTCCGTGGCCCAGCCCTGAACCTTCGAGGACGAGCGCCGTAGCAGCCTGCGAGGGGTCCCCTTGAACTGTTAAGCTTCTCCACAGCCCGCTTCGAACGACCCTCGGACCAACCGCCCTCCGCACCTCGGCGCTGGACCACTCGGCCGAGCCGCCGGTGCCGGTTAGGATCAGCGTCCGGCGCAGGTCGGCTGCGGGTTCCCCAAGGGCGACTCCCCGCAGCGGGCCGAGCGCCGCTGCCCGCGAACCGAGCGCGCCGGTCAGTTGCGCGACCGTGAGCCGTGCCGTCCAGCGGGCGTCGGGCGAGAGCGCGAGACAGTACGGATCCTCGACCCCGCGCAGATACGGGAGTCCGGCCGAGCCCCACAGTCGCGACGCGTCCGCGGTATGGCCGCCACACGACGACGAGTAGAAAACGCTCGCGGTCCCGCCCCCGTAGGCGACCACCTGGCCGAGCGTCGTATCGACGGCGGCGTTCGTCTGTGGTGCCTCGGCATCGAGGCCACCCCAGACCTGATCCCCTTCGTGCGCGACGAGATCGTACGGTTTGCCGAAGACCCGGTGCGAAAGCGCATAGGTGCGCGCGACGATCGCCTGGGCTTGGAGCGCCGCGTCGGGCCAACGCGAACCGATCTCGAGCGGGACGACTCCGTAGAGATAGCTGTCGATCGGCAACGTCGCGACGAGCGCCGGCTTTCGATCCGGTCCGTCGACGAGCGCGGCACCGCCGCGATACGTTTTTCCGGCGAACGCGAACGTCGAGCCGCCCAGAGAGGTAAACGCCTCCGGCGCCACGTCACTTGCGAGCAAGACTCGAATTTGCGGATTCCGGCCGCCGAGCGGAAGCGAAGATGCCGGCGCCGCTTGCGAGCCCAACTCGGGATCGAGTCCGCCGCTGGCGAGCGCGGGCGTTGGAACGGCGGCCGCGAGCGCGGCGATCAGGAACCCTCGGCGCGCGATCACAGGAAGCGCTGCTGCGTGCCCGCTTGGGGTGCCGCGGCCAGGCCGAGATGCGC
>JAFAMS010000533.1 GCA_019233165.1 Vulcanimicrobiota bacterium
ACGATCTGACGATCCATCGCACGCAAGACGCGCTCCGGGATGTTCGTAGGCCCTGGGATTTGGACGAAGTGCTGTCCGCTGCGGAAAGGCATGCTCATGCTCCTTGCGAACCCTTTGCGCAACGCGATGGTTGGGCTCCTTCGACTCGGGAGCGCGCAGGTGTTCGTCGGCGCGGCCGCGATCTTCGCCCGCTTCGCGCTCACCGGCGCCGGCCCGCTTGCCGTTTCGTATCTGCGCCTGGCGATCGCCGCCGCGATCGTCGTAGCGCTCTCCTTCGTGCGGGGCGGACGCGCGCGGCTGGGAACGCGGCGCGAGCTGCTGCTCGCGCTCGCCGGCGCCGCACTCGCACTCCATTTCGCGGGATGGATCGCATCGCTCGAATTCACGTCCGTCGCGATCGCGACCGTTTTAGTCTGCACGTCGCCGATCTTCACCGGAATTTACGACGCCTTCGCGATGCGGCGCTTCCCCGGAACGTTTTTTTGGGGTGCGCTCGCGCTGGGAGCGCTCGGCTTGGCGCTCGTCGTCGCGGCGAAGAGTGCCCCTGCCCCGATTCCCGGCCACGCAGCGCTCGGCGCCGCTCTCGCGCTCGCCGGAGCGATTGCGATGGGGTTCTATTTGACGCTCGTTCGGTCGGTTCGCGCCGAGCTCGGGACTCTTGCGATCGTGAGCCGCACCTACGCTTGGGCCGCGCTCCTCCTGGTTCCGTGCGCGGCTCTCGCGCAACAGCCGCCGCCGCCGCTCGCAAACGGCGTCGCCTGGGGCGGGATCGTCGCGATGGCGCTCGTCTCGCAGCTCCTCGGCCATACCACGATGAACGCCGCGCTGCGCGATTTCACACCCACGACCGTCGGTTTCTCGACGCTACTCGAACCGTTGATCGCCGCGCTTCTCGCCGCCTTGGTCTTCGGCGAATCGGTCGGCGGCGCGACCGTAGCAGGCGGGATCCTTCTCCTTGCAGCGGTCGGACTCGCGATCCGCGCGCAAGCCGCGGCGGTCGACACCGAGCTCTGATCGCTTAAATCTCGATGAAGATGGCGCGCCGCCGGCGCGCTTCCGGCGCAGCCGCACGTTCGTACGGTGAAAGGAGCGTCTTCATTCCATGCACCTTCGAATCCCGTTCCTCGCGGTCTCGCTACTCGCGTTCTCGCTCGTCGCCGCCTCGGCGACAGCGGTCTCCGCAGACACCCCCGGCGAGCACGGCCACTATCTCCACGCACTCTCCGACCTCCGATACGCACGCGCGCTTTTGTTCCGTCCCGACGAACCGAACGTCAAGTGGGAGGAGCGCCGCGCGATCGTCGAGATCGATCAAGCGATCGGCGAATGCCGGCGCGCCGCGATCGACGACGGCAAGAACCTCGCCGATCATCCGCCGGTCGACGCCAATCTCTCCCACGCCGACCGCCTGCGCAGAGCGCTGCGTTCGCTCGACGCCGCACACCGCGATCTTGCGTACGAAGAGGACAACGCCGCAGCTTGGGGTTGGAGAGCCCGCGCAATCGGCGACATCCACGACGCGATTGGCTTCACGCGCCACGCGATCGGGGCCGACGCGTACGACGACGCCCGCTAAGGCGAGCCGGAAGGGCCGAGCGAGTCGAGCGCTTCGATCCAAAGCTCGACCGCTCGGTCGATCCGTTTACGGTCGCGCGTCGTGCAGAGGTCGAGCAAGAATCCGCGAAAGCCGGCGACCATCACGGTCGCGAGCGCTCGGGCGTCGCGGCGACTGTAGCCGTCGCGCAGCGCCGGCTTCTCGAGATAGTCGAGCCAATTCTCGACGACGCCGGAAAGGAACCGCGCGAAGCGCTTGCGATCTTGCAGCGCGAGGCCGTACGTCTCGAAAAACAACCGGAAGATGCCTTCCTGTTTCGGATCGCTGACGACCGCCCATGCGGCGCGCATCGTCACGCGGTACGACTCGGCATCGCGCGGGAGCTTTGCGAACAACTCGCGCTGGCGCGCCCCCGCCTGCGTGAGGACCTCGACGATCAGCTCTTCCTTGGAACCGAAATAATACAGCAGGACGCGCGGGCTCGAGCCCACGGCCTCGGCCAGCGGTCGTAATGAAAGCTCGGCGAGCCCCTTCGCGGTGACGTAGTCGACGATACGATCGAGGAGCTCCGCCCGCCGCCGAGCGTCGGGGAGTCGCGCCACGTTTCGATCCTAGCATACTTGAAACGATTGTTTCAAGTATGCTAGAGTGACGGGGCCATGCGCAAACCCGCCTTCGTCTTCATCTTCATCGCGATTCTTCTCGACATGCTGGCAATCGGGATCATTATCCCGGTCCTGCCGCAACTCGTCCTCAATTTCACCGGCGGCGACACGGCGCACGCAGCCCAATACTTCGGCGCGTTCGGGACGATCTTCGCGGTCATGCAGTTCGTCGCAGCGCCGGTGATGGGCGTCCTTTCCGATCGCTACGGACGGCGCCCCGTGATCCTCGTCTCGTGCTTCGGGATGGGGCTCGACTACATCATCATGGCGCTCGCGCCGAGTTTGGGGATCCTGTTTCTCGGGCGGCTGGTCTCCGGAATCACTGCGGCAAGCCTGCCGACGGCGTACGCGTACACCGCCGACGTCACGCCGGCGGAAAAGCGCGCGGGCGCGTTTGCGCTGATCGGCGGCGCGTTCGGGTTGGGTTTCATCATCGGGCCGGCGGCCGGTGGATTTCTAGGTGCGTTCTCGCTGCGGCTCCCGTTTTGGATCGCGGCCGGTTTGTGCATCGCCAACGCACTCTACGGTCTCTTCGTCCTCCCCGAATCGCTGGGGCGCGAGAACCGTTCGAAAACGTTCGAGTGGAAGCGCGCGAATCCGATCGGCTCGCTGCGACTGCTGAAGACCCATGCGACGCTTGTGGGTTTGGGCGCCGTGATGTTCCTGGCATATCTCGCGCACCAAGTCTTCGAAGTCTGGGTGCTCTACGGCCATTACCGGTATGCCTGGGATTCGAAGACGGTCGGCTTGACGCTCGCAATCGTCGGGGTTTGCTCGTCGGTCGTTCAGATGGGCCTCGTCCAACCTTCGGTCTCCCGATTCGGCGAGCGGCGAACGCTGCTCGCGGGGCTCGTCTTCGGCGCGCTCGGCTTTACCCTCTTCGCTGCCGCAACGACGACCACGATCTTCTGGTTCGGCATCCCGCTGATCTGCTTGTGGGGACTCGCGACGCCGTCGATCCAGGGATTGATGTCGCCGCTCGTCTCGGCTTCCGAACAAGGTCAGCTGCAGGGCGCGCTCACGAGCACGCGCGGGATCGCGCAGCTCATCGGGCCGGGACTCTTCACGCTGACCTTCGCATTCTTCATCGCAGGCGGAGCGCATCAACTTCTTCTCCCGGGAGCACCCTATTATCTCGCGGCACTCATCATCGCCGGCGCGGTCGGACTCGCCGCCTACGTGACGCGAGGAATCCCGGCACGCCGCATCGCGCCGCCCGAAGCCGAAGCGCTCGGGCCGGCCGAGCTCTTCCCGATCGAGGACGCTCCCTAGAGGGCGCTCCCTAAAGGATCGAGGCGAAGACGTCGCGGTCGACGTTCCCGCCCGAGAGAATCAACCCGACGCGCTTCCCTTTTGCCGACTCGCGCTCGCGCATCAGCCCCGCGAGCGCGGCCGCGCCGGCTCCTTCGGCGACGTTGTGCGTGTCGGTGAAGATCGCGCGCATCGCCGCTTTGATCTCGGCGTCGCTCACGCGGATGACGCGCGCGGCACCGCGCCGGATCGTCGCGAGCGCGTCGGGATCGGGGACGCGAACCGCGACGCCGTCGGCGATCGTCGTAGCGTCCTCCGTCGCGACGACGCGACCGGCTTCGAACGAACGCGCGTACGCGTCGGCGCCTTCCGCGACGACGCCGACGACTTCGGCTCCACGCTCGAGCGCGTCGCGGACCGCGATCGTGCCGCAGATCCCCGAACCGAGCCCGATCGGGACGTAGACACGATCGAGCTGCGGTGCCGCCTCGAACAGCTCGAGCGCATACGTCGCGACCCCGCGCACGAGCCACGGATGAAACGAAGGAACTTCCCGCAAGTCGCGCCGCACCGCAAGCCGCTCCATCTCCTCGCGCGCTTCTTGAAAGTCGCGGCCATACACGACGAGCTCGGCGCCGAGCGCGCGCATCGCGGCGTTCTTCTCGACGCTGTTTCCATGGGGAACGACGATCGTCGACGCGATCCCGGCGCGGCGCGCGGCGAACGCTATGCTCTGCCCGTGGTTGCCGCGCGTCGCGGCGATGACGCCGCGGACGTGCGGTTCCGCACGGACGAGCTCCTCGACGAACGTCAAGCCGCCTCGGACCTTGAACGCGCCGATCGGCGTATCGTTCTCGTGCTTGACCCAGACTTCGGCATCGGCGCGCTGGGAGAGGAGCGGCCAGACGTATTGCGGCGTCGGGCCGAAGACGCCGTGCACCAGCTTCGCTGCGGCGCGGATCTCGCGCAGCGTCATAAGGCGACGCGCTTCGGGTCGATCCTTCTCGCAACGAGCGCGCGGAAGTCGGCGAGCGAGCAGGAGCCGCTGCAACC
>JAFAMS010000017.1 GCA_019233165.1 Vulcanimicrobiota bacterium
CGTCGAGCACTTGCTCTCCGCACTGTACGGGATGGGCGTCGACAACGCGCTGATCGTCGTCGAAGGCGGCGAAGTCCCGGTGATGGACGGCAGCGCGAAGATCTTTGCGGATGCGATCCACGATACGGGGATCGTCGCGCTCGGCGCGCCGCGGAGCGTCTTCCGGCCCGAGCGCGCGCTCGGCTTTCGGGACAACGAGAAGACGCTTGCGATCCTCCCCGCGCTCGAGTGGCGGATCAAGTTCACCGTCGATTATCCGCCGCCGATCGGGACGCAATACTTCGAAGGGGCGATTACCCCCGAGCTCTACCGCGAGCAGATCGCGCCGGCCCGGACCTTCGGTTACGTCCACGAAGTCGAGGCGCTCCGTTCGCGCGGCCTCGCGCAAGGCGGTACGCTCGAGAACGCGCTCGTCTTCGCAGACGACGGCCCGCTCCAGCCGCTGCGCTGGCCGAACGAACCGGTCCGCCACAAAGTCCTCGACATGATCGGCGACTTTGCGCTTTTAGGGATGTATCCGCAATGTGAAGCGGTCGCGCTGAAGAGCGGGCACAAGCTGCACGCCGCCGTCATGTCGGAACTGCGCAGCGAGCAACGCGCGCGCGAACGCCACGAGCACGATGCAAGAGCTCGCGACTGAGCTTCGGATCCGCCAGATCATGGCGATCCTGCCGCATCGCTACCCGATGCTCTTGATCGACCGGATCGTCGAGCTCGAGCCGATGAAGCGCGCGCTCGGCTACAAGAACCTGACGATGAACGAGCAGTTTTTCCAAGGGCACTTCCCGGGGAACCCGCTGATGCCCGGCGTGCTGATGATCGAAGCGATGGCGCAACTGGGGGGCACGGTGATCATGGCCGCCGGCGACTTCGCGCGGCTCACGCCGTACCTTACCGGCGTCGACAAGCTGAAATTTCGCAAGCCGGTCGTCCCGGGCGACAGGCTCTGGATGGAGACCACGGTCTTGCGGACCAAACGTAACATGGGCTGGGTCGAAGCCTCGGCACGGGTCGACGACGCGCTGGTGTGCAGCGGCGAGTTGATGTTCTCGATCGTCGCGGACGCGGACAGGTACGCCCTCGATGCGACGATCCTGCACCTGTGATTCACGCGACGGCCGTCGTTCACCCGAACGCGAAGATCGCCGACGACGCCGAAGTCGGACCGTTCTGTCTGGTCGGCGAGCACGTCACGCTCGGCGCGCGCACGAAGTTGCTCGCCCACGTCGTCGTCAACGGCCACACCACGATCGGCGACGACACGACGATCTATCCGTTCTGCTCGATCGGCCTTCCATCGCAAGATCGCAAGGACGTCGGAGAGCGCTCCTACACGCGCATCGGGAATCGGACGACGATTCGGGAGTACGTCTCGATCCATCGCGCGACCGGTCCTGAAGAGGTCACCTCGATCGGCGACGATTGCTTGTTGCTGGCATACGTCCACATCGCGCACAACTGCCACGTCGGCAACGGCGTCACCATGTCGAACCTCGCCCAGCTCGCGGGCCATGTGGTGATCGAGGATTATGCGGCGTTCGGCGGGATGGCGGGGACGCACCAGTTCGTGCGGATCGGCCGGTACTCGTTTGTCGGCGGGATGACGAAGCTGACCCGCGACGTTCCGCCGTTCTTCTTGGTCGAAGGGAACCCGGCGCGCGTCTACGGACTGAACTCCGTCGGCCTGCGCCGAGCCGGATTCGCGCCGGACGAGCTCGCCGAGCTCAAAGAGTGTTACAAGATCATGTACCACTCCGAGAAGAACACGTCGCAAGCGCTCGCAGCGCTCAAAGAAACGGTCAAGACCGAACCGGGCCGAGCGCTGATCGCGTTCGTCGAAGCCGAGTCGGCTCGCGGCATCCTGAAGTAGACGCGCGTCGCGTGCGCGTCTTTTTCTCGACCGGAGAACCGTCGGGCGAATACCAGGCGGTCGAGCTCGCCAAAGCGATGCAAAAGCTGGCGACGGAGCCGCTGCGCCTCGAGGGGATCGGTGCCGAGCGGCTGCGCGAAGCGGGATTCGAGGTTCGCACCGACACGACGGGCTGGGCCTCGCTCGGGTGGCTGGAAGCGATCGGAAAGATCCCGCGGCTCCTCGCGATCATGCTGTGGACCGCGCTGCGCCTTCGTCTCGCGCCGCCCGAGCTGATCGTGCTCGTCGATTTCGGTGCCTTCAATTTACGGCTCGCGCGCCAGCTGCGCCGCACGGGCTATCGCGGACCGATCGTCTATTACATCCCGCCCGGCGCGTGGCTCGATCGTCCGGAGCAAGCGCGAAAGGTTGCCGCAGCGACCGATCCGCTGACGGTCTTCGCGCACCAGCGCGACTTCTACGCGTCGCTCGGGCTGGAAACGGCGTTCTTCGGGCACCCGCTGGCTTCGCTGATCGTGCAGCGCCCGCCGCGCAAAGCTCCACCGGACGACGCAGGCACGATCGCGCTCCTACCCGGGAGCCGCGTCGCGGAGATCGAGCGGCACATGCGCCCGCTGCTCTCCGCCGCCCAAGCGCTGAGCTTTCAGCGGCCGAAGCTCGAACTCGTCATCGGCGCTGCGA